>PKZR01000266.1 GCA_003133815.1 Limisphaerales bacterium
GCCACCGGCAAGGGCAACGACCAGGTGCGCTTCGAGCTGACCGCCGCCGCGCTCGCGCCGGATCTGGACGTCATCGCCCCATGGCGGGACGCATCCTTTCGCAGCCAGTTCCCGGGACGGCAGGAGATGATTGACTACTGCGCCAAGCACAAGATTCCCGTGCAGGCCAGCGCCAAGAAACCGTATTCCATGGACCGTAACCTCCTGCACATCTCCTACGAGGCCGGCATCCTCGAAGACCCGTGGTTCGACTCCTACGATTTGAAGAACCGCGACTACTTCACCACGCTCTCCGTGCTGCCCGAAGACGCGCCGGACGAACCGGAGTTCGTCGAGCTAGACTTCATCAAGGGCAACTGCGTGGCCGTCAACGGCAAGAGATTAAACCCGCTCGGCGTGATGAAAGAGTTGAACGTGCTCGGCGGCAGGCACGGCGTCGGCCGCGTGGACATGGTGGAAAACCGTTTCGTCGGCATGAAATCGCGCGGCGTGTATGAGACGCCCGGCGGCGCCATCCTGCATTTCGCTCATCGCCAGATGGAAAGCCTCACGATGGACCGCGAAGTCATGCACCAGCGCGACGCGCTCATCCCGAAATATGCCGAACTCGTTTACAACGGTTTCTGGTATGCGCCCGAACGCCTCGCGTTGCAGGCCTACGTGACCGAGAGCCAGAAGAACGTGACCGGCACCGTGCGCGTGAAGCTCTACAAGGGCAACATCATGGTCAGCGGCCGCAAATCCCCGGTGAGCCTCTACAACCCGCACATCGCCACGATGGAAGCCGACCCGACCAAAGCCTACAACCAGGACGACGCCACCGGCTTCATCCGGCTCAACGCGCTGCGACTGAAAGTCGCGTCGAAGGTGCATGGGAAAAAGAAATAGCGCCGGCGGATCGTTGTGATATTTTTCAAAACATGAATGCTGTTGAAAAAATAAAGGCAGCAGCAGCCGGACTTGACCCGGATGAACAATTCGAATTGTTCCGCTGGTGGACTGAATCCGATGCTTTCAGGCAGCGCCAGCTTGCAGCGCTCAAACGCGACATTGCCATCGGCATTGAGCAATTGGACAGCGGACGTTATCAAACTTATTCCGAAGCGAACGTGATGCAGTTGGCTGAAGACGTCGGCAAAGCCGGAAGAAACCGGCTGAAAAAGTCCGGCACATGAATGCGTTCCGGTTGTCACCGGCGGCCCGTTCGGACTTGGATGAAATCTGGTTTTATATTGCCCAGGACGACCCGGAAGCGGCGGACAAATTCATCCGCGCAATCGTTTCGCGGTTTCCAAAGTTTGCGGCCATGCCCGAACTTGGACGGCAGCGCGAGGAACTGTCGCCGCGATTGCGAAGTTTTCCGGTTGGACGTTATGTGATTTTTTATCGCCCGATGAAAAATGGAATTGAAATCGTCCGCGTGCTGCACGGCGCGAGAGATTTGCCGCCGCTGTTTGAATAAACAATGAACGCCATGATGGAAGCCGACCCGACCAAGGCCTACAACCAGGACGACGCCACCGGCTTCATCCGGCTCAACGCCCCGCGCCTGAAAGTCGCGGCGAAGGTGCATGGGAAGAAATAATTATCACCCGCTGGTCAAATCCAAAACCAATGTTAAACTAAAACCATGAACGACCAAATCGTCATTGACCCGAAAATCTGCCACGGCAAGCCGGTCATTCGCGGCACGCGGATGCCCGTCTCCTTGATTGTCGGCAGCCTTGCCGGCGGCATGGGCTTTGAAGAAGTGGAACGCGAATACACTTTGACGCGCGCCCAAATCCGCGCTGCGCTCAAGTTCGCCGGTGAACTGGTGGATCAGGAAGAACATCACTCCCTCGGCGCAGTTGCCTGATGAAATTTCTGCTCGACGCCAACATGCCCCGCTCGGCGGCCAGTCTGTTGCGCGGGCTGGCTCACGAAGTCGAGGATGTCCGCGATGTTCTTCCGAACGGTGCGGACGATGCCACGGTAGCTGCGCACGCCCAAGCCCGGCAACTGGTCCTCATCACGCGTGATTTTGATTTTGCCGACATCCGAAATTATCCGCCGAACAATTATGCGGGCATCGTCGTGCTGGAACTGCCCGACGACGCCATCGCCTCGCAGGTCAACCAAGCCTTGCAATCATTTGTGGGCAAGCCGGGGCTTTTGTCCCGGTTGACGGGACGGCTGGCGATTGTAGAATCATGGCGCGTCCGATTCCGCCCGCATGCACCAGCCACCTGAACCCGCCACGATGGAAGCCGACCCGCCTGCGTGGCCGAAGCCACTTTGGCGCGGCGAAGGCCCGACCAAGGCCTACAACCAGGACGACGCCACCGGCTTCATCCGGCTCAACGCGCTGCGCTTGAAAGTCGCGGCGAAGGTGCATGGGAAGAAACAGTAAAACTATGGCTTTAAACAAACAGAGTTTGGTGGCTTATTTTGATATTCTTGGCTACCAATCATTTCTCAAAAATAATGCCGATTCTGAAATCGAATCCGCTGAAAAAGTTTTTAAACTTGTCAAAAGTGCACCAAAGGAAGCTGTTGGCTTTTGGTTAGATGTTCCTCCTGAATCTAATTTGGGGAAATGGAAACCTGTAATAGAGTCAATCCAGTCACTGGTATTTTCAGATACAATAGTAATTTCGTGCCCAGTTCCAGAATCAGGACCTGAAGCAATACATTTTATGCTATTGGTGGGCGTCGCTGCTCACATAACGGTCAAAATGTTTAAGAACGGATTGCCTGTGCGAGGAGCAATTACACTCGGCTCTTTTATTTTTGACGACACTTGTATAGCTGGGAGAGCAGTTGTGGACGCATATAATTTATGTCAAACATTAAATGTCAGTGGCACTGCCCTGTCACCAGATTTATCAAAATTAATCGGGAGTATGTAGATAACG
>PKZR01000175.1 GCA_003133815.1 Limisphaerales bacterium
TGTGGAAGAAGACCGAGGACATGGTGCGCAAGGTGTTGATCGAATCCGGCATCAACTACGTGGAGGTCGCCAACGAGGCGGCGTTCTACGGGCCGAAGATTGACGTGCAGGTGTGGAGCGCCATCGGCCGCGAATTCACCATTGCGACGAATCAAGTGGACTTCGCCGTGCCTGCCAAGTTCGGCCTGACCTACCGCGACAAGGACAACTCGAACAAGACGCCGCTGTGCATCCATCGCGCGCCGCTGGGCACGCACGAGCGGTTCATCGGCTTCCTCATCGAGCATTACGCGGGCAACTTCCCGCTCTGGCTCGCGCCGGATCAGGTGCGCGTCATCACGATTGGCGACGACGAGCCGTTGCTGAATTACGCCAAACAAATCGTGGCCGAACTCCGCGCCCACGAAGTGCGCGCGGATGGCGATTACGGCAGCGAACCGATGAAAGCCAAGATCGCCGAGGCGGAAAAATTGCGCGTCCACACGATGCTGGTCATCGGCGGCCGCGACATGGAAGCCGGCGCGGTTTCAATCCGCTTGCATGGAAAAGGAAATGTCGGCGCTAAACCAAAAGCCGAGGCGGTAGCGGAGATTTTGCAAAGCATCAAAGAGCGGCGGTCGTGAGCCATGAAAGGTTTCGCGAGCATTTTATGCGTGTCCATCGCGATGACGTTTTCGATGGCGGTCCTCGCGGGCGACATTTCAAACACCGGCACGCGCGCCGTGACGGTAGATTCGCTTGATGTCGCGCCGGTTTGGGCGGGGCATCCGGTGCAGTTCGCGCTGCTCACGCACGCGCCGTATCAGTTCGTCGCGTTTTATGACGATCACCGGCAGCTTACCGTGGCGCAGCGCAATTTGGACGAACATAAATGGACTTTCACCAAGCTGCCCGACACGACCGGCTGGGACAGCCATAACTACCTCGCGCTCGCGGCGGACGACGACGGCTGTCTGCATTTGAGCGGCGACATGCATGCCGTGCCGCTGAAATATTTCAAAACCACGAAGCCTTGGGACGCCTCCACGTTTCAGCGCATGGCCGGAATGACCGGCAGCAACGAAGCCAGCTGCACTTATCCGCAATTTTTTCGCGGCGCAAATGACGAGCTGGTTTTCACCTATCGCGACGGTCGCAGCGGCAATGGCAACCAGATTTTCGACGCTTACGATTTGAAATCAAAAACATGGAATCGTCTGCTCGACGAGCCGCTGACCGACGGCGAGGGCAAACGCAACGCATATTTCGACGGACCGGTGAAGGGGCCGGACGGATGGTTTCATCTCGCATGGGTCTGGCGAGAATCGCCTGACGCGTCGAGCAATCATCATTTGAGCTACGCGCGCAGCAAGGATTTGATCCATTGGGAAACCGGCCAAGGCAAACCACTCAAGCTGCCCATCACGCTGGAAACTTCCGACATCGTTGATCCCGTTCCGCAAAAGGGCGGCATCATCAACAACAACACCAGAATCGGCTTCGACAACCTGGGTCGCGTGACGATCAGCTACCACAAATACGACGCGGCGGGCAATACGCAGCCGTGGACGGCGCGGCTCGAAAATGGAAAATGGAAGTTGTATCAAACCACCGACTGGCCGTATCGCTGGGATTTCGGCGGCGGCGGCACGCTGGTTTTTGAAATCAGGCTCGGTCCGGTGCATCTGGAAAGCGACGGCCGGCTCACGCAAACTTTCAGCCACGCGAAATTCGGCGACGGCACCTGGCTGATTGACCCGCAGACATTGCGCTCGCTCGGCACCATTCATTACGAACGAACGCCGCCGGAACTCGGCAAAGTGGAAAACACATTTTCTGGCCTGACCGTTCGCTGGGCGGAAGATTCCGGCGACAGCGGCAAATCAGATTCGCGCTACGTTCTGCGCTGGGAAACTCTCGATGAAAACCGCGACCGTCCTCGCACCGGCGAACTTCCGCCGCCATCCATGATGCGCCTTTGCGAGATTCAAACGACTGCCGGGATTTCACCCTGAAAACCGCTGTGTCTCGGTTTTTTGAACAATTCAATTTCAGAATCCCGGGAACTTTTTGATGCTGTCCAGCGCGTTTTTGGCTTTCTGGAAGCCGGGCGCGTATTTGTCGGCCACGGATGTGATGAGTTGTTTTTGTGTATCGGTCAGTTGGGCATTGCCCGCGACGTTTTTGATGGCGGGAATCGCGGGTGCGATTTTTCCGGCGCGGAGCGAGCTGACGATGGTGGCGACGTCGCCTTGCGCGCCGTCGAGCGATGCAAAATTTTTCTGCACGACGTAGGCTGAAGCGACATTGCCGACCTGCTTGGCAAGGTCGGTCTGTTGCGGTGTGAGCTTGGCGGCGGTGGCGAGGTTGAAGGCAGAGGTGAGCGCGGCGGAATCTTTGCCCCCGGTAAATGATCCCAGCACTTCACCCAGCTTGCCTTTGACCGCTGCGTTGTCGCCGAGTGAAGCGCCGAAAGATTTTATTTTATCGGTCAATTCAGAGGCTATCCCACCAAGCTGGCTGTCACCGGCTGATTTGGCCTGAGCGAGAAATTTGCTGACAAGCGAGTCGTCCACCTGGGCAAAAAGGTTGCCGGTGACTTGGTAAAAAATCGTGGCGGTGATGATGGCTGCAAATAATTTTTTCATAGGCGCGACATTATAATTTCCATCGCGCCAAATTCAAGGCTTGGGCGGCAAATTCTTTGCGCTTTTCAAGGACGGATTGGTCATCGTCTTGTGCTTGCAATTTTTCCAAAAAACGGATTTGATAGTCACAACATCACACAAGAGTCGGGCGCATTGTCACCTCTTCGCACTTTTTTGCCACTAGTGCAGTGATAAAAATCATATGGCTGAATTCAAATTCTCCTGCCCGCAATGCGGCCAGCACATTCAATGCGATACCGGCTATGCCGGAGCGCAAATCAACTGTCCGTCCTGCAACCAAGGGATTGTCGTCCCGCAAGCGCCGCATTCCGCCGCCGCGCCGCCTCCTCCTCTGACTATCCCTGCGAGGCAAAGCGCGCCACCTGCCGCGGCACCACGGCAATATAATGTGCCGGGTCGGCAACCGGTGGTTCAGGCAAAATCGCATGCCTTGCGGAATGTCTTGATCATCACGGCGGCCGTTGTAGTCCTTGCGGCCCTAGGTGTGGGCGGCTGGTTTGGTTATTCGAAATACAAGTCCGTCCAGTCAAGAAAGGGAAACCCGGCCGCGCAAGTTGCGGCACCCACCGCGGACTCGACGATACAGGCGCTGAGCATTTTGACCAAAGTGCATTCGGCTTACACAAATATTAGCAGCGTGCGGGCAGACGGCACCTTCACAATGTCTTTAGATGTGTCAAACATCACCATGGCTGACGTCAATCCGCAGATGCCGCCCGATTCGAAAAATGCCAAGCGGCATCCGCAGGGCATGCCGAGAATGATCACGGACACGACGGAACTTTCAGTCAAGCGCGCGCAGCCGGCTTATTATTATATCGTGGCAGAAAGCGTGGCTAAAATTGACCGGCAGACTGTCACCAACACCTTTGCCATTTGGAAATCCGACAAGGGCCAGTTCATGTTCTCGGATAATCATCAAAAAATGATACCGCCCACTTATCAGCAGCTTGCCGACAATACAGCGACGAACGCAGGCGCGGATCAAATCAAGAAGATGCAACAACTTTTTGACGACCCGGCAAATCTGACAAAGATCATTAAAGATTTAGGTCAAACCGATGACGAAACTGTGAATGGACAGGATTGCTATACCCTCACCGCAAAAGTTATCGGCCAAAAAGTCAAAGTCTGGGTGGACAAAACCACTTATCTGATTCCGCAATGGCAAATCACGCTCGGCGGAGCCATCAGCGATGCGGACGTTGACGATGCGTTTTCTTTATACGAAAGCGCTTTCACCAATATGCCGCCGGCGGCATTGGACATGATGAAGCCGCAGGTAAAAAAGATGACGCCGGTGATGGCAAAAATCCGCGGCACCATCACTTCAACTTCAAAAAATATTGAAATAAATCCGACTCTTTCTGCCGATGATTTCAATTATGACGTGCCGGCGGGTATCCGCTTGACGCCTTTATTTAAACGCAATCCTGCAACCAGGGGCATGTCTGTTGGAGACAGCCAGCGCAATCTCTGCATCAACAACCTTCGTCAGATTGACGCGGCAAAAAATGAATTTGCCCTTGAAAAGGGCAAGGCCAATGGTGCGGCTGTCACGGAAGACGACATCAAGCCTTACTTAACCGGCGGAACAATGCCCGTTTGTCCTTCCGGCGGCACATACACCATCGGCAAAGTAGGAGACAAGCCGACCTGCTCCATTCCCGGCCACGAGCTGCCATAAAAAAACGGGACAGCGCCTGTGGCAAGTTGTTAAAATATTGGCGTGAGTCATTATTGGAATGTTTTTTTGGAATTGATTTCGACGCCATTCGAGCATATCACGCTCGTCTGGGGAATCGTCCCGCTCTATTTCGGGCTGCTGCTCAACGAACTGACTTCCGACAAGGCGAACTTCCGCACCGCGCTCCAGACCGGGTTCAGTTTTCTCTGGGCGGGTGCGCAATGGCTCTGGCCGTATTTCAAGCCGCGCGGCCACGGCGTGCCGGAAATTGAATTCAACGCCATGCTGCCGGTCAACCTGCTCGTGACGTTTCTGGTGATCGCGCTCGGCTTCGTCGCGCTCGCCAGCGGCGTCCGTAAAAAATTTCCAAAACACCTGCGCTTCATCGGCCACACGCGGTTCGCGAATTATTTCATGATCGCGATTTTCCCGATCCAGTCGCATTACCTCGAATGGACGTGGGAACGGTTGATTGCGATTGTTCTGTTCGCCGTTCCAATCTGGCTGCTGCTGCATTT
>PKZR01000449.1 GCA_003133815.1 Limisphaerales bacterium
TCGGCAAAATGGTTTCGCGCGCATAGGGATCGCGCTCGGAAATTTCGGAAGTGATTTCGACCAAGCCGCGATCTTCCAGTTTGCGAACGGTCGCTGCGGTCGTTTCAGCAAGCTCAAGCAGTTCGGCCAGTAAGATTTCGCGCCGTTCTTCGATGATGTTCCAAATGTCTTGCTGCCGCTTAGGCAATTTTGGAAATTCTCCGCTCAATTGGAGGGCGCGGACAAACAGTTGTTTTTTCCAACCTTCCTTTTCCTTTCGGATCGCCTCGGGCAGAACACTTTTCAGCGCGGTTTCCGGGGCGCAGCAATAATATTCGCCAATCCAGCGCGCCAGCTTCAAAACTTTCGGCGTGACCAAAGTTTGCGCGCCGACGACTTTGAGAATCGGTTTTAGATTGGCGTGTGCGGATTCCTCAGCCAGCGCTGTGACGGTTCCAAAGATTTTCCGCGCGCCAAACGGCACTTGCACGCGTGTGCCAACTTCAATTTGATCCGCAAGTTCCGTCGGAATCGAATAATCAAATTCCTTGCGCAACGCGATTTCGAGACTGACGCGGGCGATCATTTTTAATCACGTGAAATCGCGCGCAATTCCGCTTCAAGTTGTTTGCGCAATTCTTCGCGCTCGGAATCCGAAATGTCGCGCGGCACGTGGAAAATTTTACCGGCAGTGACTTCACAAATTGAAAACGGAAGGGGAATTTGAAATCTATCCCAGCTTTTCAACTGGATTTTCCATTTCAGATGATACGCCGCCGGCACGACGGGCAATCCCGTCACTTGCGCCATAGACATCGCTCCGTCCTGCACGGTATAGCGCGGGCCGCGCGGGCCGTCGGGCGTGATGGCGAGGTCGTAGCCGCGTTCGGCCCAGGTCTTGAGTTCGAGCAACGCCTGCGCTCCGCGCCGGCTGCTCGAACCGCGCACAGGCTGGACACCGAAGCATTGAAGAATCGCCGTAAGAAATGCGCCGTCGCGGCTCGCGCTGACGAGTCCGGCGACTCCGGCCTTGGAACGGTGTTCGCCACTGAAGGTAAAATACAATTTCATGCAGAGTGCGAGCCGATTGTGCCATACGCAATAAATCGCCTGCGAAATATCCTTTCGTTCCAGAAAACCGTGCGGATCACGAACGCGATAGCGCAAAGTCGCGGAGATCAATCGAATAATCGCCCATAGAAGCCACGCGAAAAACCGTTGGAAAAATGTCGGCGAATTTGGGATGACGACACCGGATTTCTTTTTTTTAGTCATTACTCGCGGGATTTCGGAAGTTGAATTTTCTGCGGCCATCAATTTCCTTTTTTCAAGCACACGCGCACGAGCTGTTCCACCGTAGCCTGTGCTCCCAGCATTGCCTGCGCGGCACGGACTGAATCATGGGCGTCAACCTGCTTGAAGCCCAGCGCCATGAGCGCCAGAACGGCGTCGTTGATTTTCTGGTCGTCGGGCGAAAGCGAATGTTTCGCGCTCGCTGCCTCCCAAGCGCCTGCTGCGCCGATTTTATCACGCAATTCAACAACGATGCGCTCGGCGGTTTTTTTGCCGACGCCGGATATTTGCGAAAGTGATTTAACGTCGCTGCTTGCGACTGCGCCGCGAAAGGCGGTGACCGAAATGCCGCTCAAAATGTTCAGCGCCGTTTTCGGGCCGATGCCGCTGACACTGTTGATGAGCAGCCGGAACAAATCGCGCTCCGCAGCGCTCGCGAAACCGTAAAGAATGTGCGCGTCTTCGCGGACAATAAGCTGCGTGAGCAATTTCATCGGCTGGCCGGGCTGCGGCAGTTTGTCGAACGACGAAAGCGGAATCAAAACTTCGTAGCCGACGCCATTCACGTCCACGACGACTTGTGTGGGCAGCGCTTCAACGAGTTTGCCTTGGAGAAAGGTAATCATCAGATTTTTTTTGGCGGCGTCAAATTGTAACGCGAATTTTCACGCGCGTACGTCAGTGCGAGCGCGAGCGCGTCCGCCGCGTCGGGCGCTGGAGGCTTCGGCAGATTCAAAAGCCGCTGGACCATTTTGGCGACGGCGGATTTTTGCGCCGCACCGTAGCCGACGATCGCCTGCTTCACTTTGCGCGGTGCGATTTCAAAAATGTCCAGGCCGGTCTCGGCGATTGCCGCCATCGCCGCACCGCGCGCCTCGCCCATGATCAAGGCCGTCTGCAAATTTTGCGCGAAGAAAAGTCCTTCAATCACGCAGACTGTCGGATGATGTCTTTCAATTTCCTCGCGGAGAGTCTGGAAGATTTTTGCAAGGCAGCGCGACCGCTCCCAGTTTCGCTGGCAGGAAATCGTTCCGTGCGCGAGCGTTTCCGGAAATGGGTTTCCCAATTGGATGATTCCAAAACCCGTGCCGCGCAGCGAGGGGTCAACACCGAGAATGATTTGATTGGAGGCACGGGGCACGAGGCGCGGGGCGGCAGGCAAAGCAATGGCACGGGGCGATTTGCCGCCGATGCGTTCTTTCATCTGCTCGAATTGGCGCAAGGAAATTCCCATGCGGGAACTTTGCCAGCCGCAGGTAAGTTTCAAAAGGAAAAACGTGGCGCAGAAATTGCGGGCGCGTCGAGTAACTGACAAAACGCGGATGTGTTTCAGCCGTGTAGATTACGAATTGTTCCCATCTGCGAATAAATTGTGACGATTGGCCAGATTGGCAAAAGGGAGTATTGCCAAAAATGTGTCATTGAGTATCATGTCATCAAATGCACCCGCGCCTTGGTTTGCCAAATTGCAAATCCGCCGTCTGCGCGAATTCTGAACAATGTCATGATTAAAACTGGAATCCTAAATCCCGCGATCAATCATTTGTTGAGCCGGGTTCGTCATACCAACACCCTGGTCATTGCGGACCGGGGTTTTCCATTTTGGCCGATGATTGAGACCGTTGACATTGCCTTGGTTGACGATGTTCCGACCGTATTAGCGGTGCTGCGTGCCATCCGCTCCAATTTTCAAGTTGGCAAGGCGTGGATGGCCAGGGAATTTCTGAAAAATAATCCGGAAAGCACGCGCGCGGCGTTCCGTGCGGCATTGTCGGGCATTGATCTGGCGCATGAGCCACATATCACATTCAAAAAGCGTGTGCCGAACGCAATCGGATTGATCCGCACAGGTGACACAACTCAATACGCGAACATTATTCTTGAAAGCGCCTAAAAATTTCGGGGCAGCAAATCCAAACAATCCAACTAAAATCAAATCATGATCACACCTGTTCCTACCTCCAATTCCTGTGCCAAAGGCAGCGGACTGTTCCGCACAGCGGATGGCAAAAATCTGTTCATTACTTTTGCGCTCGTAACCTCGTTGTTCCTGATGTGGGGGTTTTGCAACGGCATGATTGACATCCTGAACAAGCATTTTCAGGACTCGCTTCACATCAACAAGGAACAGTCCGGCCTTGTGCAGTCGGCCAACTATCTTGCCTACTTTTTGATGGCGATTCCCGCCGGCCTCATCGCCCGCAAGTTCGGCTACAAGGGTGGCATCCTGGTCGGCCTTTCGCTGATCGCGGCGGGGGCGTTCTGGTTTGTCCACGCGGTCAGCCTTGGTGAATACGGGGCGTTTCTGCTCGGCCTGTTTGTGATTGCGACTGGCATGACCTGTTTGGAAACCATTGCCAATCCTTATACCACCGTGCTGGGCGCCCCGGAACATGGCGCGACGCGCATCAACATCGCGCAGACCATCAACGGTGGCGGCTGGATTCTCGGCCCGATTGTCGGCGGTTATTTCGTTTTCGGTGGCGATGACGCCGCAAAGACAGCGACCGATGTTGCCACCGTTGCCACCAACGCCAACGCCGGCCTGTCCACGCCCTACATGGGCATCGGCATCGCCGCAGCCATCCTGCTCGTCATCTTCGCCGTGTCCAAGGTGCCTGACTTGCACGCCGTGGATGAAAGCAAAAAAACTGCGGAGCAGAAAAACAGCCAGAAACCTTCCGGCGGACAACTGGCGGGCATCGGCTTCGCACTGGCAATCATTTGCGGGCTGTTGTATTTCTTTATTGCCCGGATTCTGGGATTGATCTGGGTACTGCTGAACATGCCGCCGGCCTTGTTTGAACCGGCCAAATACTTCCTGCTCGTGGCCGCCTACGTCGCCGGCTTCAGGCTGGTTTCCAAAAACTGGGACTTGTTCCGGCGCAAACATTTTACACTTGGCATCGGCACGCAATTTCTCTACGTCGCGGCCCAGACGGGCATTTTCAGTTTCTGTGTGAATTACACTTTGGAAAACGATCCCGGTGTGACCAAATTGCAAGCAGCCCACTGGCTTGGTGCCATAGGCTTCGTCCTGTTCGCGTCCGGACGACTGGTCGGCAGCATCGTCATCAGCCAGTTCAAGCCGCACTTCGTCCTGGCGACCTACGCGGTCATCAACATCGCGCTGACGGCGGTTTGCATGGGCGGCGGCACGCTCGGCCTGTATGCGATGTTCGGCACGTTCTTCTTCATGTCCGTGATGTTCCCGACGATCTTTGCGCTGGGTATCCGCGGCCTAGGCGACTACACCAAACTCGGTTCCTCGCTCATCGTCATGTCCATCGTCGGCGGGGCGATTGCAGCGCCGTTCATGGGTCATATCGCCGACACGCACTCTATGCGCACCGGCTTCGTGGTGCCGCTTGTATGCTTCGTCTTCATCGCTCTTTACGGCGCCGTCTGGCAGAAGCTGGAAGCGAAGGACAGTGAGGCCTGAAAAGCGAGGCCTGCAATTTGGCCGCTCGTTTTAGCACAGCAACAATCAAGCTATCCGGTCAAAGGCCGGTGAAGCTTCGCGACTTAGACCGTTATATACAGATTTATGAAAACGCTCCATCCCATCAGCCCTCTCATCGGCGGCACGCCCAAAGTCGGCATCCGCCCCACCATTGACGGCCGCCGCAACGGCGTCCGCGAATCGCTCGAAGGCCAGGTCATGGCGATGGCCAAAAACGCCGCGAAATTTCTCTCCGCCAACCTGCGCTACCCCAACGGCCAGCCGGTCGAATGCGTCATCGCCGATTCGTGCATCGGCGGCGTGGCCGAGGCCGCCGCGTGCGCGGAAAAATTCCAGCGCGAAGGCGTGGGTGTTTCACTCACCGTCACGCCGTGCTGGTGTTATGGCAGCGAGACGATGGACATGGATCCGCTCATCCCGAAGGCGGTTTGGGGGTTCAACGGAACGGAACGGCCCGGCGCGGTTTATCTCGCCGCCGTCCTCGCCGCGCACAACGCGAAAGGATTGCCCGCCTTCGGGATTTACGGGCGCGAAGTTCAGGACGCAGGCGACTCGACAATTCCGCTGGACGTTCAAGAAAAACTGCTTCGCTTCACGCGCGCCGGGCTTGCCGTCGCCATCATGCGCGGCAAAAGTTATCTATCGCTCGGTGGCGTTTCGATGGGCATCGCCGGTTCGATTGTGGATCAGCCGTTTTATGAAAGTTTTCTCGGAATGCGCGTCGAGTGCGTGGACATGAGCGAAATCACCCGGCGCATCGAGGAAAAGATTTACGACGGGCGCGAGTTCAAAAACGCGCTCGCGTGGACGAGACAATATTGCGTCGAAGGCAAGGATTGGAATCCGCCCAAATTGCGCCGCGACCAAAAGCGCAAGGATTGGGAATGGGAGACGGTCGTTAAGATGACAATGATTGCGCGCGATTTGATGGTCGGCAATCCGCGCCTCGCGGAGCTTGGCTTTGGTGAGGAGGCGATGGGTCGCAACGCCATCGCGGGCGGTTTCCAGGGCCAGCGCCATTGGACGGACCATTATCCCAACGGCGATTTCATGGAGGCCATCCTCACGTCGTCGTTCGACTGGAACGGCATCCGCGCCCCGATGGTTTTCGCCACGGAAAACGACGCGCTCAACGGCGCATGCATGTTGTTCGGCCAGTTGCTCACCAACACCGCGCAGATTTTTGCCGACGTGCGGACGTATTGGAGCCCCGAATCGGTCAGGCGCGTGACCGGTGTGAAACTTTCCGGCAAAAGCGAGAACGGCCTGCTGCATCTTATCAATTCCGGCGCGGCCACGCTCGACGGCACGGGCCAGCAATCGCGCAACGGCAAGCCCGCCATGAAGCCGTTCTGGGAAATCACCGAGGCCGAGGCCGCTAAATGTCTGAAGACGACTTCCTGGCCACCGGCGATTTATGAATACTTCCGCGGCGGCGGCTTTTCGTCGTGCTACTTGTCGCGCGGCGGAATGCCGATGACGATGTGCCGCATCAGCACGGTCAAAGGACTTGGCCCCGCGCTACAAATCGCCGAGGGCTGGTCGGTGGATTTGCCCGCCAAAGTCCACAAGGCGCTCGATGAGCGCACCAACCCGTCGTGGCCGACAACTTGGTTCGCGCCGAACATCACAGGGCGCGGCGCGTTCCGCGATGTGTATTCCGTGATGAACAACTGGAGCGCCAACCACGGCTCCATCAGCTACGGCCACGTCGGCGCGGACTTGATGTCGCTCGCTGCGATGCTGCGGATTCCGGTGGCGATGCACAACGTGAGCGAGGAAAAGATTTTTCGCCCAAGCTCGTGGAACCTTTTCGGCGCGCAGGAATTGGAAGCCGCCGACTACCGCGCCTGCGCAAATTTTGGCCCGATCTATGGATGAATTCATAAGGGAATTTTGCCTGTAGCGCAGTCTTGAAGAAGATTTAATTAGAAATGCTTGTGGTGCTCCCGCCCGGAATTGAACCGGGATCAGTCGTTTAGGAAACGACGGCTCTATCCATTTGAGCTACAGGAGCAACCAAGTCACGAAAAAGATCTTGCCAGCCTTGATCCAGTTTTCAATCTGCGCTAGACAGCATTACCAGTAGAAAAAAACGGTGTCAAATGAAGTGTCAGATTTTGGATTTGGAGACGTTGGTTCTAATTTCATCATTGCCGCGCAATCCATGTCAATCTTTCCGCTTATAAAAATTTGACAATGCCGGCCGTGAACTTTTTTCTCACTCTGAAAAAAAAGCGACAGCAATTGGTGCTGGCGAAAAAATTAGACCCCTGATTTCTTCAGAATCTCGATAATTTTCTCGCAAATAGGGAAACGGCACGCACCGTGCTAAACTAATCGCGGGTGGGGACACGCGCGCGCTTCGCCAGGTTTGGCCGCAAACCGGCTGCGACTTAATAAAGGAGGTGGCTGTCGGCAGCGATTGGATCTGTTGCGACGCGCGCGTGCGGTGGGGGGCTCGATGTTATTTCAAAAATTTGTTCCCGGCGTGACACTTCTGTTTGCATCGTTTATTTTTTGCCCATGCAGCAAACGACCTTGACTCTTGGACATTCGCCTGACCCCGATGATGCTTTCATGTTTTATGCGCTCGCGAAGGGTTTAATTCCCACGCACGGTTTCCGCTTCCAACATATCTTGCAGGACATTCAGACGCTGAACGAACGCGCCACGCGCGGCGAACTAGACATCTCTGCCGTCAGCATCCATGCCTACGCCTACGTCTCCGATAAATATGCGCTCCTGCCCAGCGGCGCGAGTATGGGTGACGGCTACGGTCCGATGTTGGTCTCGAAACAAAAATTTTCCCGCGAGGAAATTGTGAAGAAAAAAATCGCTGTGCCTGGAACCATGACCAGCGCCTTTCTCGCGCTTCAACTCTGGCTTGGCAAGCCGGCGAAGGAATTTAATTACGTCGTTGTGCCGTTCGACCAGATTTTTTCCGCCGTGAAAAATGGAGCCGCTGAGATTGGTTTAATCATTCACGAAGGTCAGCTCACTTACAAAAACGAAGGGCTTGTCGTTTGCGAAGACCTTGGCATATGGTGGGGAAAGCAAAATGATGGATTGCCTTTGCCGCTTGGCGGAAATGTCATCCATAAAAAATTTGATCTGGCGACACGCAAGCAGATTTCCGACACGCTTACCGCAAGCATTCAATTCAGCCTGGATCATCGCCACGCGGCCGTGCAACACGCGCTACAATATGCGCGCGACATGGGGCGTGACCTCGCCGACAAATTTGTGGGCATGTATGTGAACCATTGGACTCTCGACTACGGTGAGCGGGGCAGGGAATCCATCCGCCGTTTTCTTGGTCAGGCCTTCGAGCACGGCCTGATTCCGCACCGGCAGGAATTGGAATTCGTCGTCTGATGAATTCGAGACATGATTCAGTCCAAATACAATCGCATCGCGACGCTTAAAAATAAATTTGTCGGTAAGTTTTCCGAGTCAACTTTTATTTGTCTGTTTTTGATCGTGACGACCTTGTTCGTTTTCTGGCCGGTTACACGCTGCGATTTTCTGAATTACGACGACCCGGATTATTTCACGTCCAATCCCCACGTCTTGACTGGACTGACTTTGGACAACGTCACTTGGGCCTTAACTTCAGGATTTACCGGTAACTGGCACCCGTTGACATGGTTGTCACTCATGCTGGACGTGGAAATTTTCGGCAAAAATTCTTTTGGTCCGCATTTTACAAATCTGTTGTTTCATGCAGCCAATGCAAGTCTGCTTTTTCTTTTGCTCCGTCAGTTGACTTCTGCAATCTGGCGTAGCGTCCTTGTTGCCTCACTTTTTGCTTTGCATCCGCTCCACGTCGAATCCGTCGCGTGGGTTGCCGAACGCAAGGATGTCTTGAGCACGTTCTTCGCGCTGCTGGCACTTTTGAGTTACGCACATTACGCAAAGTATCATTGTCGGCGCAGTTTTCAGTTTGCGCTGGTTTTTTTTGTGTTCAGTCTTATGGCGAAATCGATGCTGGTGACGCTGCCGTTTGTAATGCTATTGCTCGACTGGTGGCCTTTGCAAAGGATTTCAAATCCCCTATTTAAAACGGAAAATCTTCAGCGGTTGTTTGTCGAAAAAATTCCATTCTTAATGTTGAGTGCCATTTTCAGCACCCTTACATTTTTCGTGCAGAAAAAAGTCGGCGCGATGGCGACACTTGGAGCGATTTCCATTCCGGATCGGATTGAAAACGCCTTTGTTTCCTATGCGCGATATTTAGGCAAGACAATCTGGCCAGCCGCACTTGCCAATCCGTATCCGCATCCCGGGCATTGGGATTTGTCTCTGGCGGTTTATTCCACTGTATTGATTGTATGGCTGTCTGCTATCGCAGTTTTGTATTCTAAAAGATTTCCTTTTCTACTTACCGGTTGGTTTTGGTTTGTCGGCACATTGATTCCAGTTATCGGATTGGTTCAAGTTGGCGATGCGGCGATGGCCGACCGATATACTTATTTTCCGCTCATCGGAATTTTCATAATTTTCGTTTGGATTACCGGTTTCATTATTGAAAGCTGGCATGTTTCAAATTTGCGGATTTTATTTTTTGCCGCAATCATTCTTGCCGCCTTTGCGTTTCGGACTCGCGATCAGTTGCTTTATTGGCAAAATAGCGGGACGCTTTTCAGCCACACTCTCAACGTGACGGACAACAATTATGCCGCCGAAAATGATCTTGGCACATGGCTGTCTGCACAGGGAAAAGTGAGGGGATCGATGGATTGCTTCCGCCGATCGCTTTTAATCAAGGCTGACAATCCCGACGCGCTATATAATCTTGGCAATTCTTTCGCCAAACTCGGCAATTGGGACGAAGCGATTGTCGATTATAAGCGCGCGTTAAAAGTCACGCCGGATCAAGCTGATATTTTGAGCAATCTCGGTTTAGCGCTTGCGGCGAAAAAGCAATTTGACGAAGCCGCAATCTGTTTTGAATCCGCCTTGAAATTGAATCCAGACAGTGCCGACGCGCATAACAATCTTGCGACCTTGTATTTCATGGAACAAAAGTTCGACAAGGCCGCCCAACATTATCGCGAAGCAATTCGCATTTCACCTGCCAATCCGCAGATTTACGCCAATCTTGGCGACACGCTTATCCGACAAAATAATATATCAGAGGCCGTGCAAAATTATCAAACGGCATTGAGCCTCAATCCGGATGATGCTAAAACCAAGGCGAAACTACAGGCACTTGGTTTGCTGCCATGAAAGAAAAAAGTCAGGAAATTGAAAAGCGAAGCGACGAAAACTCGGGAGGGAATTTTTCGGATAATTGGGGCACTCGTTCTTCATTGTGGAATCGCGGCTTGGCCTTTGGTGTCTTCCTGATTGCTGCCACGCTCATCGCCTATTATCCGGTGTGGCACGGGGGATTCATCTGGGACGATGACATGCTGCTGACGGCGAACCCGCTTATCAAAGATACCCACGGCTGGTATCGTTTCTGGTGGACCACCTCGACGCCGGATTATTTCCCGGTGATGTCATCAACTTTCTGGATCGAATGGAGGTTGTGGGGAATGCACGCTGCCGGTTATCACGTTGTCAATGTGCTGCTGCACGCGGTCAATGCGATACTGCTCTGGCGCGTGCTGGCGTGGATGGAAATTCCTAGCGCAAAACTCGCGGCGGCGATTTTCGCACTGCATCCGGTCAACGTGGAATCCGTCGCGTGGATCGCGGAATTGAAAAACACACTCTCGATGTTTTTTTTCGCCTGGACGCTTTTGGTTTTTTTGAAATTTGAAGACACAAAGTTGCAGCGCTGGTATTGGATTTCTGTCACGACTTTTGTCATCGCCTTGTTGAGCAAAACTGCCGCTGCCCCGTTGCCGTTCATTTTGCTCGGCATCGCGTGGTGGCGTCGAGGGCGGGTGGAATGGACGGACATATTTCGCAGCGCGACTTTTTTCGGCGTGGCGGGATTTTTGGCTTTGATCACGGTCGTGTATCAATATCACAACGCAATCGGGCATGATATTGTGCGGACGGATGATTTTTGGTCGCGGCTGGCCATCGCGGGACGAGCGGTCTGGTTTTATTTTTACAAGACGCTGCTTCCACTGGATTTATCCCCGATTTTTCCGCGTTGGCACACCGGAGATACGAACTGGATTTCCTTTATGCCGGGATTGCTGCTCGTGTCAGCGTTCTTTGTCTTCTGGTTGTTTCGCGCGAGTTGGGGAAAACCTTTTCTGTTCGGCTTGGGTTATGCCGTTATCATGTTCCTGCCGGTTCTTGGATTTCTAAATATTTACTATTTCCGTTTTTCTTTTGTGGCAAATCACTGGCAATACTTTTCAATCATCGGGCCGATTGCGCTGGCGGCGGCGGGAACAACGATGTTTTTGGATCATTTTGGCAAATCAAAAATAATTTTCAGCGGCGCATTGCTTTTGCTTCTAGGATTTTTGACATGGCAGCAGGCGGATGTTTATCTCAATGCCACCACGCTCTGGTCTGCGACGCTTGTCAAAAATCCCGATTGCGCCGTCGCTCATAACAATCTTGGTTTTGTCCAGCTCCAGAACGGAGATGTGAACGATGCGATGGGACATTTCGAGAAATCTGTGCTGCTGCAACCCGACGACGCAAACGCCCAGAAAAATCTCGGCAGCGCATTGCTTGAGAAAGGACGTGTTGATGAGGCCATCGGCTACTATCAAACGGCATTGAAACTCAAGCCAAATGACTCGGGTGCGCACAACAATCTTGGCTTTGCACTTTTTAAAAAAGGAAACGTGGATGACGCCATAGCTGAATATCAAAAGGCGTTGAAACTTCAGCCCGGCGACCCTGGAGTTCACCACAATTACGGCCTCGCACTTTTTAAAGAAGGGCTTACAGATCAAGCAATGCTCCAATACCAGAAAGCGCTGGAGTTGAAACCGGACGATGCAGAAGTCCACAACGACATTGCCAGTGTCTTGAGCAAAAACGGCTTGGAGGCTGGAGCGATTCAACATTGGAAACGCGCCCTTGAAATCCAACCTCAATATATGCCCGCGCAAAATAATCTCGCATGGGCGCTCGCAACAAATCCCGACCCATCGCTCCGAAATGGCGTGAAGGCGGTTCAACTGGCGCAACAGGCGAACCAAGTTTCAAACGGAAAAAATCTTCTCGTGCTCCGCACGCTCGCGGCGGCCTATGCCGAAGACGGGCAATTCACCAATGCGTTGACAACCGCCGGACAGGCGTTGCAACTCGCCGCGATTGATCAGAGTCTTGTGTTGATCAAATCGCTCCAGGCGCAGATGAAACTTTACGAGGCCGGTCAGCCGTTTCACACGCCAGCCAAATCAGACTGAAGACGCCAGCCATTCGGTCAGACCGGGAAGTGGCGCAGACAAGACTTTCTGAACTTTGGAAATGTTCATCGACGTGTCCAAAGCGCGGGCCGGGCCGGGAAAATCCATTGCCGATCCCGATACCATTTTTGCTTTGATTTCGGGCCAGCGTTTGGCGAGCAATTGCCCGATTTGCCAGCGCGATAATTTTTCCGCCCCTGCGACGTGATAAATTCCCGTGCAGTTATTATTTGCCAATTCCCAGACTGCCCGCGCCGTTTCAGCCGCCGGAATCGGCGAACGAAATTCGTCAGTGAATAATTTCATCCCGGAAGAATGCTGGAGCGACAGTTTTAATTGTTCGTTGAAACTGCGGTTGCCCGAGTGCGATGCGCCGTAATTGAGGGAAGTGCGCACGACCAGATGACGAGGATTTTTCAGGACAATATTCTCGGCGGCGACTTTGGTCTCTCCGTAAACGTGCAGAGGATTGGGTGCGTCCGTTTCCAAATAATCTCCCTTGCGTCCGTCAAAAATTAAATCTGTGGAAAGGAAAATGAATTGGATTTCCGCCGCCAATTCCGCCAGCCTTTTCGTCATTTCAACATTCACACGCCGTGCAAGATCCGGGTTTTTCTGCGCTTCACCGACTGAGCTGATGGCTGCGCAATGAATGACAAGTTGCGGTCGGTCTTTTTGAAACTCGCGGCGGACAGCGGCAAAATCGAGCAGGTCCAGTTGGTCTCGCGTCAACGCCTGCCCGCGCCAACGCGAGGCAAACCTCGGTGCGGCCTGGACGATATAATTTCCGATGAGTCCGCCAGCGCCGGTGATCCAGGCCGGTTTGGTTTCCTGTTCCATCAATGATTGAGGGCCGCCGGGCTGTTGGTCGTTTGTGGCAGACGGCCAATCCACAAACCGCTGGCTGCGTAGTGCCATTCCAATTCGGGAACGTCCGGTGGCCCGCCTACACCCGATGCACGGATAATCATCCGGTCGACGGGGCGCATTTGTTTCACCCAAGGTTCGTAGGCCGTAAATGCGGTGCCACGATTCCACTGGATTTTGCGGAGCGTTTCCAAATTTTCCGGACGCATCAGCCCGGATTCAAAACCTAGAATGTAGCGCCAGTCCGCAGTTGGATTTTTAAAAAAAGTTTCAAAAAATGTGTCCATGTCGGAATTGTAAAAAATCCCGCCGGCCCCGGGCAGCCAGCCTTCAATGCCGGGCGTTTCCGGCGTGACATATTCGGTCGTGAGATTCGCCGTCCAGCGGCTCTCGCGGTCGCCTGTGAATCCCAGAAAAACTCCGGCGGCAATTCCAATTGTGACAAGCAGTCGCCTTAATGAATCAAATGAAAGATGATTCTCAAAGTGCTCCTGCAATTCCAACGCCACCCAGACAATGAATGCGGGCGTGCCGAAATCCCACCAAAACCGGCGAATTTTCAACCCCAGCAGCCAGCCCAAAACCATCATCATGAAAACCGGATTCAGCAGCGTTCGCGGATTCCAGCCAAGAAAAATTTTACGGCACAAAACCAAGGCGACGACGGCGAGCACGGCGGCGCTCTCGCCGTCGGACGGGAACATTTCCGGTTCGAGCTGTTGAACGACGACAATGTTTCCAAACACGCCGAACATATGCCGCACGGATTGAAATAAAAACTCCCACGGATGGCCGGTCAGCGCGCAGCCAAGAAAACTACCGACTAGCCAGCAGCCGCAATATTGAATCGCCGAGCGCCAGAAACCGGCGAACAAAATTGCCGCACCCGGCAGGCACAGCAAATACCACGAGCCATGGACCCATGCGGACGCGGCGACCAGCAGCGGCGTAAAAATCAAGGCCGCCCGACGGGGCCGGTCTTCAGTCTGGCGCGACCACAAAAATAATATCGTGATTACAACAGCATCGGTCAGTATATACGGTCGGCCGCGCGCGAATCGTGTGGTGCAGGCCGGATTGAAAATTGCCGATGTGAACAACGCCGCCAGCCATGCTTCGGGCCGCCGCAGCCACGGCAGCGCGCACAACGTTACCAGCAGCATCAAGGCGACGACTGAAAAGACGACAAGTGTTTCGGCGCTACAATTCTGCCAGTTGTGAATCCAGGCAAGAATCGCCTGCCAGCCCGGGCTTGGATCAATGTGAAAATCGTCCCGCATGACGAGGATTTGCTGCCATGATTTGCCGGAAACGGCCTTGGCCGCGTGCCGCAACGCGTCGTCCATCGGCAAAAATCCGTAGCCGATGATTTTCAGCGGAATGACGATGATTGTGAAGACGACAACAATCCAGACAGATAGCGGCACATATCGCTTCAGCCAGGAAGAGTTCATATCAGCTCAGTCAACAAGCCGCTTCGTCAAATTTGAGTAAGCATCAATCCGTCGGTCGCGAAGGAACGGCCAGTGTGTGCGCGTCGCGTCCACTTTGGCGAGATCAACCGGCACAATCAAAATTTCTTCCTTGTCCGTCGAGGCTTTGGCGAGAATTTCTCCGGACGTGCCGGCCACGAAACTTTGGCCCCAAAATTCAATGCCGTCGCCGTCCACGCCGGAAATTTTTTCGTGGCCGATGCGGTTCGGCACGGCGACAAAGCAACCGTTGGCGATGGCGTGCGACCTTTGAATTGTTTCCCACGCGCTGTGCTGGCGTTCACCGTATTCTTTTTTCTCGCTGGGATGCCAGCCGATGGCGGTCGGATAGAAAAGGATCTGCGCGCCTTGCATCGCGGTTAATCGCGCGGCTTCGGGATACCACTGGTCCCAGCAAATCAGCACGCCGATTTTTCCGTAACGTGTATTCCAAGTCTTGAAACCAAGATCTCCTGGCGTGAAATAAAATTTTTCGTAAAACAACGGGTCGTCGGGAATGTGCATNNGTGCATCTTGCGGTAGATGCCAAGCAGCGAGCCATCGGAGTCAATGACGGCGGCGGTGTTGTGATAAACCCCGGCAGCCCGCTTCTCGAACAGCGAGGCGATGATGACGACCTTGTGCTTCTTCGCGAGCTTTTGAAATGCGTCGGTGCTTGGGCCAGGGATGTTTTCCGCGAGTTGAAAATTCTTGTGGTCTTCGCTCTGGCAAAAATACTGCGAGCGGAACAATTCCTGTGTGCAGATGATGTTCGCACCTTTTTTCGCGGCGCGTTCTACGAGCGAAATTGTTTTATTCAAATTCGCATCCGGTCTGGCGGAGCAGGAAGTTTGTATCAGCGCCAATTTGACGACTTGGCCGGCGGCGCGTTTCATTGAGGGTCGGACTTGCCGATGCGGGCGGTATGTTCAAGCAGGTCGGTGGTGCCTTTGGTGTTGAACGTCGTCGAAACAGGCGGAATATTCTGACCGAACAGTTCGCGGATATATTTGCCGAGCGTCTCGTTGGTCGGGCCGTAGCCCGCGTGGTAAATGTAATATTCGAGATCGGTCATCAACTGGTCGGCTGAAGCGTAACGCGCGGACAAATCCCGTGTGAGGCATTTCTGGAGGATGTCGTCGAGCTTGCTGTCAATGCGCGGGTCGAGCCCTGAAAAATCGGGAATCGGCTGCTTCATGATGCGGTTGCGCGATTCGTCGGGCGTTTCGCCCTTGAAAATATTCTTGCCCAAGAGCAGGTGCGCAAGCACGACGCCGGTGGAGAACAGGTCGGAGCGTTTGTCAGTGATCTGGAAATCCGCCTGCTCGGGGCTCATGTAATCAGCCTTGCCCGCGACGACTTCGCCTTCCTGATCGGTCAAAAATCCGCGCGCCTTGGCAATTCCGAAATCCGTCAGCTTCACGTCGCCCTCGAACGCGATCATGATGTTTTTCAGGCTGATGTCGCGGTGAACGATGCCGAGCGGTTTGCCGTCCTTGTCGGCCTTGGCATGCGCGTAGGCCAGCCCGCGTGCGATGCGGCTGGTGATGAACACGGCCAGCTCCTTGGGCAGCTGCCGGTTTTTATCGCCAAGCTGGCGGGTGAATTGTTCGAGGTTNNATCTTGATGGCCACGCGTTTGACGAAGTCGCGCGCGCCATGCTGCTCGGCTTCAAACACGATTCCCATGCCGCCCTCAAAAATCTTGCGGACAATCTCATATCGGAAATCGCTCTGGATTGTGAACAGCGCCATGCTCCGATGTTGATAAATCTCCCCGCGAAGTCAAGCCCAGCCATGCCATGCCATGGAAAAAGGGTTAATTTTTTATGTTTTTTTGCTTGCACGTTCAGCCCGAAGGTTTTTTACTCGTTTCAAGTCACATGACTTTTTGAACCAAACAACAACACAATAACCATCAACATAGGAACCGATATTATGGCAAAAGCACTCTCAAAATCCCAACTCATCGCCGCCATCGCCGACAAGGCCGCACTCTCAAAGAAACAGGCCGGCGAAATCCTCGACCACATCGCCGCGCTCGCCTACAAGCANNATGGGCCGTAATCCCAAGACCGGGGAAGCCATCCAGATCAAGGCCAAGCGCGTCGTGAAGTTCCGCGTTGCCAAGGCCGCGAAGGACGCGATCCTCGGCTCCAAGTAATTCCAATTAATTCCACAAAGAGCGCTCCGGCAACGGGGCGCTCTTTTTATTTTGTTTTTAATCTGTGTCCTTCTGTGAAAATCTGTGGCTAATACAATTATGAAACCACGCGTTCGTTTTGCTCCCTCGCCCACCGGCTGGCTCCACATCGGTGGCGCTCGCACGGCGCTGTTCAACTGGCTTTATGCCCGGCACACCGGGGGCACGTTTGTCCTGCGCATTGAGGACACCGATGCCGCGCGCAATTCACAGGAAGCCGTGGACGTCATCCTCAACGGCCTGCGCTGGCTCGGCCTCGACTGGGACGAAGGCCCGCTCACCGGCGACGCCACCGGCGCGAGCAAAGGCAACTGCGGCCCGTATTTCCAATCGCAGCGCAAAGCCAATTATCAGGCGCGCGTCGAAGCCCTGCTTTCGCACGGCCTCGCCTACGAACACGAAGGCGCCATCAAGTTCAAAATGCAGCGCGAACCCGTCACCATCCACGACCTCGTCGTCGGCGAGGTCGTGCGCAAGTTAACCGACCGCGAGGAGATTGATCCCGACTTCGTCATCCAGCGTTCCGACGGCCAGCCCGTGTTCCACCTCGTCAACGTCATTGACGATCTGGAGATGGACATCACCCACGTCATCCGTGGCGAGGACCATTTGAGCAACACCGCCAAGCACATCGCGCTCTTCAAGGCGTTTGGCGTGCCGCCGCCGCATTACGCCCACATCCCGCTCATCCTGAACGGCGACGGCTCCAAGATGAGCAAGCGCGACAAGGGCGCCTCCCTCATGAGTTATCTCGACGACGGTTTTCTGCCCGAAGCCGTGGTGAATTATCTTTGTCTGCTCGGCTGGTCGCCCAAGGACAATCGCGAAAAACTGTCGCGCGCCGAAGTCATCGAACGCTTCGACCTGCCGCAGATTCTCCGGCACAATGCGCGGTTCGATTACGAAAAACTCCTGTGGTTGCAGGGCGAATACGCGCGCGAACTGGCCGACGACCGCTTTTACGAACTCGCCGTCCACGCGTTTGCAAAAGCCGGAATTGACACAAATAAATTTCCGCTCGCCTACGTCAAAGCCGCGCTCGACACCTGCAAAGGCAAATTCAAATTGTTCCGCGAACTGCCCGGCTATGCCGGATTTTATTTCCTCGATGAAATCATTTACAACCCCGACGATGCGAACAAGGTTTTTATCCCCGAAAACAAACCGCGTCTCGAAAAACTTCGCGACGCCTTTGCCGCGCTGAATTCCTTCGACGCTGCCTCAATTGAGGCCGCGTTGAAAGAAACCGTCAAGCAGCTCGGCGTAAAAGCCGGCGTGCTCATCCACCCCACGCGCCTCGCCGTCACCGGCAATCCCCACGGCCCGAGCCTGTATCATCTGCTTGAAGTTTTGGGCAAAGAACGCGTCATGGCACGGATTGAGAAGGCGCTTGCCGCCATTGGATGAATTTGACATCAATTTGCCATGCCCACGATACTGCGAG
>PKZR01000416.1 GCA_003133815.1 Limisphaerales bacterium
CGGTGTGATGCGCGCCGCCGGCGTAAATCCACGCGCCGCAGGCGTCCTCGAAATTCGGCCGACATTTCCACACCGCCTGCGCCACGGGCAATTTCGGCATCGGCTGTTCCGGTTTAACGACATCCACTTCATTGATGAGCAAGCGGAAGCGGTTGCCAAAATCCATCAACGCCGCGTTCAGCGCCGGGCCGGCAGGCGTGTTGAAAACAAGGCGCGCCGGATCGGCCTTGCCGCCGATGCCCAGCGGATGCACTTGCAACGACGCCTTGCCATCCGCGATGCTCGGACAAATCTCCAGCATGTGCGCGCCGAGCACGACCTTGTTGCCGGGAGCGAGATGGTAGGTGTAATCTTCCATGAACGACGTGCCGCCTTTGAGTCCGCTCGCCATGACTTTCATCGCGCGAACGAGCGCGGCAGTTTTCCAATCGCCTTCGCCGGCGAAACCATAGCCTTCGGCCATCAGGCGCTGCGGCGCAAGACCGGGCAACTGCACGAGGCCATGCAAATCTTCAAACGTCGTGGTGAAACCTTTGAAATTTCCGGCTTCGAGAAACGCGCGCAAACCGAGTTCGATGCGCGCGGCTTCGCGGACGGACTTGGCGCGCTTGCCGCCTTTTTTCAAATCGGCGGAAATTTCATAAATGTCCTCGTAAGTTTTCACGAGCGCGTCAATTTCCTTTTCGGAAACTTCGTTGACCACTTTCACCAAGTCGCCGACGCCGTAGCCGTTGACGGCGAAACCAAATTTGATTTGCGCGGAAACTTTGTCCCCTTCGGTCACGGCCACTTCGCGCATGTTGTCGCCGAAACGGCAGAACTTCGCCGTCTGCCAGTCGGCCCACGCGGCGGCGGCGCGCACCCAAGCACCGAGTTTTTCCTGCGTTGATTTTTCCTGCCAGAAACCAACCACGACTTTGCGCGCTAAACGTAGCCGGCTCCAGATGAAACCATGTTCGCGGTCGCCGTGCGCGGCCTGATTCATGTTCATGAAATCCATGTCAATCGTCGCCCACGGAATGTCGCGATTATATTGCGTGTGCAAATGCGCCACCGGCTTGCGGAGCTGCTTGAGGCCGTTGATCCACATTTTTGACGGCGAGAACGTGTGGCACCACGTGATGAGTCCGATGCACTTCGGCGCGTTGTTTGCGGCTTGGCAAAGTTCCGTCACCAAGTCCGGCGTGACGAGCACAGGTTTGAAAACGACTTTCACCGGAATTGCCGGAGCGACATTCAGCACCTTGGCGATTTCCTGCGAATGCTCGGCGACTTTTTTCAAAGTTTCCGGACCGTAAAGATGCTGGCTGCCGGTGACAAACCAGACTTCGTATTGTTTTAGATTGAGGCTCATAGATTATATTCGTTCGATTTTTGTTGTTGAAACTTGTTCAGATGAATTCGTTGATGAGGTTTTCCAAAAATTCCTGGCGGCCGCTGACGTTCGGCGTCACTTCACCTTGCTTGAGCATGTAGGTTTCCAGTTCTTTGAAGCCTGCTTTGCCAGCTTCGATCTTTGCGCCGATGCCGCTGTCCCACGAGGCGTAGCGGTTTTTGACGAATTCCGCCAGCCGTCCGTCCTTGCGGATCGCGGCGGCGATTTTCAGGCCGCGCGCGAAGGCGTCCATGCCGCCGATGTGCGCGTAGAACAAATCAATCGGCTCAAAGCTTTCGCGGCGGACTTTCGCGTCGAAATTCGTGCCGCCGGTCTTGAAACCGCCGTATTTGAGGATGGTCAGCATGATCTGCGTGGTCAGATAAATGCTCGTCGGAAATTGATCCGTATCCCAGCCGAGCAGTTCGTCGCCGGTGTTCGCGTCAATCGAGCCGAGCGCGCCCGCGCCGCCCGCCACTTCGAGATCATGCTGCATCGAGTGACCAGCGAGCGTCGCGTGNNTTGAAACCAATCGCCTTCTTGTGCGCCACGGCGAGGTGGAGAAATTTCGCCAGATGTTCCTGCTCGCGCTTCATGTCGGTGTTGAGCAGCGTCATGTAGCCTTCACGACCACCCCAGAAGGTGTAACCTTCGCCGCCGAGTTCGTGCGTGACTTCCATCGCCTTCTTCACCTGGCAGGCGGCGAACGCAAACACATCGGCGTTGCAGCTCGTGCTCGCGCCGTGGACAAAACGCGGATGCGAAAACGCATTCGTCGTGCCCCAGAGCAATTTCACGCCGGTGCGCTTCTGTTCTTCCTTCAAAACTTTCGCCACCGCGTCGAAATTCTTGTTCGTTTCGCGCAAGTTTTTTCCTTCCGGCGCCACATCGCGGTCATGCCAGCAATAATAGGGCGCACCGAGCTTGGAAATAAATTCAAACGCCACGCGGGCGCGGTTCCGGGCGTTGCTGACGGAAGCGCTGCCGTCGTCCCACGGCCGCTGCATCGTGCCCGCACCGAACGGATCGCTGCCGGTGCCGCGGAACGTGTGCCAGTAAACCACGGCGAAACGCAGATGGTCGCGCATCGTTTTGCCTTCGACGATTTCGTCGGCCTGGTAATGTTTGAACGCGAGCGGATTCTTGGATTTCGGGCCTTCGTAGGTGATTTGGCTGATTTTGGGGAAAGCTGTTTTCATTTCGTTACTTTAATATATCAAACATTGTCTGATTCCGAAACCTCACCGCAACCGCCCGGCGAAAACTTAGAGCGACAGGATTTCCCCCGAGTTCACAAAAATTACCTGCGAAATAATCGCCGACTGTTTTGCCACATTTTACGAAACAGCAGATGTTGAACGGTTAGACGAATTTAATCATTCAGCCTGTTCAAGGCAACACGAATACGAGGCGCAAGTTTTTCTGGCAAGCCGTCAAACGCCAGCGCCGGCCGGCTACAAATAGAGCGCTGCTTTCAAATCGCGTGAAAGCACGCTCATGAATGGATAGCGGTGTTCAGGGTCGCGCTGGAGGCATTTCAGGATGACATTTTCAAGCGCAGGCGGAATGTCGGCATTGTGTTCTCGAACAGGTATCGGAGCGGCATCATCCAGTTGCGCCGCGAGGATTTCCGCAGGAGTATCGCCGGGAAAAGGCTTGTGGTTCGTCACAAGCTCGTAAGCCGAAACGCCAAACGCAAAAATATCCGCACGCGGATCAATCGCCTCACGCTTCAACTGCTCCGGCGCCATGTAGCCGGGCGTGCCGGGATTTTTTGACATCTTCACCGGCTTTTCGGGAATCGGTTGCGCGAGGTCGAAATCTATCAGCCGGACATTTCCATTGCGGGTCACCAGCACATTTTCAGGCTTGAAATCCAGATGCATGAAACCGCTTTCATGCACATGCTCAAGGCCGCTCGCCATGTCTATGAGGATTTGCGCCACATTCTCCACCAGCACCTGATCCTGGCGTGCGAAAAGCTCCTTCAAATTCGACGCCTCCACGTAATCCATGACCATGTAATGCATGCCTTCCGCCTTGCCATGCTCCACATAACCGACAATGAACTCGCTTTCGTTCAATTTTGAAAGGACCTCGCATCCCTGCAAAAAGCGCCGGCGGGCCAGCAGATTAAACCGCAGCTCCCGTTTTAATTTCCGCAGCGCGAACGGCTTGCCGCGCGAATCTGTGACCAGCCAGATTTCCGCCATGCCGCCGCTGTTGATGAGTTCCTGTAGATAAAATTTCCCGGCGAACTTCTCCTGATTCGCCACCACCGCCGATCCGTCTGGTAATTTGCCCGCCATCCTAATTAAAATTAACACGCAGTTCACAATGGCGCGAATAAAAATTGTCTGACGATGTCATTTTTCAAAACAAGCGGGCTGGCGCGTTTTCAAAATGTGTTTGTATCCTTCCCCGGCACGGCGCAAAAGAAAAGTGAATTGTTTAGGCCTGACAACGTCCGTTCATTATAAGCTGTTTGCAGCCGGTAAAAACCATATCAATTGCATTGAGAACTTCTGGAACCAGGCCAAGCGTCACCTGCGTAAATTTAACGGTGTTCCCAAGGCCCATTTCCCTCTATTCTTAAAGGAATGTGAGAGGCGTTTTAACAACCCAAACCCACAAACCCAATTAAAGCAGTTAAATCTATGGGTTCAACAGCTTTTAACCTGGTTATCTAGGACAGCCCCTTTGTTATTTAATTCAATCCGGGGAGAAGACTCACATCACGATTTCACTTTCCGGCGTTATGCCGGATGGAATCGCGAACTAGATGCGTCGGACATCCGGTTAATGGCCGGTATAGGCGATGCGCCAGAGGGTGCCGTTGCCATCCTCGGTCACGAGCAGCGCCCCGTCGTGTGCCACGGCCACACCCACCGGCCTGCCCCACACGTTGCGGTTGTCCGCGACAAATCCCGTCAGGAAGTCGTCGTATTCGCCGGTGGGAACGCCGTTGACAAGACGCGCGCGCACCACCTTGTAGCCGGTGCGCAACGCGCGGTTCCATGAACCATGCAGGCAGTCGAAAATGTCGCCGCGATATTCCGCAGGGAACGCCGCCACGCCGTTTG
>PKZR01000441.1 GCA_003133815.1 Limisphaerales bacterium
TCCGCGTTGTTTTAATCTCCAAAACCTGCCATGACATCAACCAACCTCGACGCCGCACGCGAGACCTGCAAAAAAATCGCCGGCAACATCTCCACCATCATGCGCGGGCAGTCCGGCCCCACGCGGCAGTTGCTCGCCGCGCTCGCCACGGGCGGCCATGTGCTGCTGGAGGATTTTCCCGGCACGGGCAAGACCACGCTGGCCAAGGCGCTGGCCAAGTCCATTGACGCGCGGTTCAAACGCGTGCAGTCGGCTATAATTTGCGACGTGGATTGTAATTTCCAAAATTCCGGTTTTTGTTAAAGATTTTCCGTAACAAATCAGTTGCAACATTGTTTGAATCTTATGCTTGCCAGAATCAGACGCAGGCGAAATGCTGGACATAACCCGGACGCAATGGCTCACGCATCCGGGCGACTAACGGAACTCATATGAAAAAAACAATAAAAATCCTGCTGTGGAGTGTTGTTGCAATTTTAATCATCGGCGTTGCCGCCGTCGCGTTCTGGTGGATGCGCAAGCCGCAGATCATCACGTTCGACACCGGCGACAAGGTGACGCTGCTGAGCGTGGATTACGGCAAGCGCCACGTTCCGCCCGGCACCAAGGCTCCGGCGTCCACCAACACCACCGCTCGTGTGCGTGCGCGGGGCGGCGCGTTCAACACGACCAACGACATAATGGTGGTCTGGGTGCGTCAAGAGCACGATCCGCAGCAGTATGCATATTTCCAATATTACCTGTATGACAAGGATGGCACAGGGTGCGTTGAAAGTTTTGGCGGCGCCGGTGGCAACAGGCAGGGCGCAGAGGTTGTCGGCATACAATTCCCGGCATTTCCACGGCGGCAGGGGAAATTCGTTTTGCGTGTTCAGGAACAGAGCAACGGCGGCCAGGAAATGTCGGATCAAAAAATATTCATCCGGAATCCGAAGCGCAGTTCGGTTGCGGGTTGGAAGGCGGACTCGCTGCCCAACACGCAGGACGACGATGATTTGTCGGTGACGCTAACAAAACTGGTTGCTGGTGCGGCAATGCCTTACCAACGCGACCAGGATGATGCCGACGATGCTGCGAATAAGGGCGTGCAGGCGACATTTAACATCGAACGCAACGGAAGGTCCGTCACGAATTGGGAACCGGTCTCGGTCGAAACATCCGATGCCACGGGTAATCACCTCAATGGCAATGTCGCGGGCAACCAATGGAACGGCAACGATGACGTTGCGACGTATCAATATGGTTTGTGGACCGACGAGGCGGCGTGGAAACTGCGTTTGGAATTTTCACAGCAATCGGGCTTTGCCGATGGTGAATTGTGGTCTGCGCAGAACATGCCTTTGGAGCCGGGACGGCAGCAGGATTTTTACAATTTCAATCCCCGCCGTGCCAACACCAATTCAGTTGCAGCCGAAACCGATCTGAACGGCTATCACCTGAAAATTTTTACGCCAAAGCAATTCACAGACGCGGGGCTGAACGCATATCTTCAAGGCGGCTTGTCAATTCAGGTGACCCCGTCATTGGCCGACGGGATGCGCATGACGCTCGTCAAACTGACTGACGATCAGACCAACGATATCGCCAACATGAACCAAGGCTGGGGAGGCGGTGGCGCGAACGGCACAATCTACCACTATGGCTTGAGAGACCTCGGCGGCGCGACCAATCTCAACCTCACCATCGCGCTGCACAAAAGCAGGTTCGTGGAATTCACCGTAAAACCGGAAAAGGCCCCTCCGGCAGCGGTTCCTCCGGCGCAATAGAAATAGATAATCAAGGCCATGAAAAAAATCATGCTCTGGAGTGTCGTCTCGGTTTTTATAATTGGAATCGCCGCGACCGCTTTTTGGTGGCTGCGGCGTCCACAAATCATCACATTGAACGATGGCACGAAATTGACGCTGCTCGGGGTGGAATACGCCAAGCACCACAAATATCCCAAAATAAAGACGACAGGGCAGCGCATGGGCGGCGGCCCGACGGCGTTTGACACGACCAACGACACCTTGGTCGTCTGGATTATGAGCGAGCACAAAGGCAATCCATGGCCGAATTACGAGGTCTTGGCTTATGACAAGGAGGCCACGGCGTGCGTTGGAAACTGGGGCGGCGGCAATTCCCGACAGGTTAAAAACGGTGTATATGTCATGGGTGTTCAGCTCGCCGCATTTCCGCGGCGCGGCAGTAAAATTTATCTGCGCATCATGAGTTACGGTCCGCGCGGCCAGCAAGTCGCCAAAAGCCAGTTCGTCATTTCCAATCCCGCGCGCGGCCCGTTTGAAAAATGGAATCCCGATCCTTTGCCGGCCACGCAGTCCGACGGCGATCTGGACGTGACGCTGGCGAAGTTGAATTACGGCGTGCGTGGATTTGGTGGCGGCATGGGTCGGACGAAAGATGATCCGATGAGCAAGGCCGTGCTAGCGGCGTTTCATACAGAACAAAAAGGGGTTGTTGTTACCAACTGGCAGCCGGTGCGAATCGAGACTTCTGACGCAACGGGCAATAATGTCGTCAACAACAGTTGGAGCAACAGCCGCGACGAAAACGGCGATGCAACGATGACTTACCAATGGGGATTGTGGCCGGACGAACCGGCGTGGAAACTGCGTGTGGAAATGTCGCGCACATCCGGCTTTAACGACGATGAATTGTGGAAGGTTGAAAATCTTCCAGTCAAACCCGGCAGCCAGCAGGACATGTGGAATTACGGCGGACAAGACGGCCGGGCAAATTCCGCCTTTGCCGAGACCAACCTCAACGACATCCATGTGAAAGTTTTCCCGGCTGAACAGTTCACTGACGTGCCGCGCGGCAATGGTCAGCCCGAAGGCGGTTTCCGCATTCAAATTGACCCCGCGCCTGAAGGGATGCATATTGCGCTCGTCAAAATCACCGACGATCAAGGCCGGGTTTTGCAAAGCTGGAATCCAAGCTGGGGTGGCGGCAGTTTTACATATCAGCTGCAAAATCTGCGCAACGCCAAATCATTAAACATCACGCTGGCGCTGCACAAAAGCCGTTTCGTCGAGTTCACTGTCAAGCCCCAAAAAGCCGCCGCCAACGGTCCGTGATGCAAAATCTCGTCGAAGATTTTCTGCAATACCTGCGCCATGAGCGCGGGCAGTCCGACAACACGGCGAAGACCTACGCCGCGCTGCTCGGCAAATTCACCGTGTGGGCAGCGAACCAAAATCTGACGGACTGGCACGACGTGGAACTGAAGCACCTGATGGCGTTCCTGCAACACGAGCGTGCGCGTCCTCTCGCCGACGAGCCGAAGGAATCCACCAAGCGCTTGAGCGGCGAAAGTGTTTATCTGGAAATCGCGGCGCTGCGGGCGTTTTACAAGTTTGCCGAGAACGAAAAACTGTTGCCGGCGAATCCGGCGGAAAATCTCTCGCTGCCGCGCCGCTGGAAGCGCTTGCCGAAAGCGCTGTCGAACGACGAAATTAAAAAACTGCTCGCCCCGGAAAATCCCGAAACGTCGAAAAGTTTGTGCGACCAGGCGATTTTAGAATTGGCTTACGCTTCCGGTTTGCGTTTGAGCGAATTGAAAAACCTGCGACTGGAGCAATTGCACCTCGACGCGGGATTTATCAACGTCATCGGCAAGGGTAACAAGGAGCGCGTCGTGCCGGTGGGACGGAC
>PKZR01000437.1 GCA_003133815.1 Limisphaerales bacterium
CATTAAGAGGACCGACGGCATACAGAGTGTAATCTTCAGAATGAATTTGATTCAACGGATGGCCGGACTGTGAGTTGACGTCGAACCAGATTGGATACCAATCGCTGTAATCTCCCGCATAGACCGTGCAGGCGACATAAACCTGGTGCATGTTTGAAATGCACTGGGCCGTGAGCGCCTTGCGTTTGGCGGAGGCCAGCGCGGGAAGGAGCATCGCCGCAAGGATTGCTATAATGGCAATGACCACAAGCAGTTCTATCAGCGTAAATCCACTTTGCCTTTTATATTTCATTGGGACGGAAAAAACTTACCACAGTTCACATCTGAATCAAATCCAAACCATATCAAACTATTGAAAATCAAATGTGCATAAAGACACGAATACGAAGACAGCCCAAAGCCCCGTGAAGTTACAGCATATTTCTTTCCCGAAGGCAGTTACTCTATTTTTGAATCACCGTTTGTTTCCGCCCAGCGGGCGAAAAGCCAGAGCAAATCGCTCAGCCGGTTCAGAAAAATAATGATCTCGCCGTTTTTTAACTCCCCTTGTTCCTGCAATTCACAGACTCGCCTTTCCGCGCGGCGGCAAACCGTCCGGGCCACGTCCAGCGCGGCTGAACTTTTCGTCGCGCCCGGCGTCGCCCATCCCTTGAAGCTGATGTTTTGGGATTCGATTTCCTTCACCAGCTTTTCCAGTTTCGCCGTCATTTCGGGTGTGACAACCGAATAGCCATCCTTCACATAACGCGGCAAATCTTCCGCCAGCACGCCGACCTCGCCCATCACGTCCACGAGGCTTTTCTGTATCCAGAACAGATTGTCACTGACAAAATTCTCCGTGGCCGTCGCGCGCGCGAGGCCGAGCGCGGCGTTCAATTCATCAATCGTGCCGCAAGCCTCAACGCGAGGATGCGTTTTCGGCACGCGCCGGCCATACATCAACCCCGTTGTTCCAGAATCCCCGGTTTTTGTGACAATGCTCATTTAATTTCTGGTCGTCTTCTGAAAATCATCCCGGAGTTTTAACGTTTATGACTGTGCTCATGCCTGTCGCTGCCGGCGAAAGCAACGGCCCGGACAGCCTTTGATAATTCAAAATACCCTTCACAATCGCAGAAGCCATCTGTTTCCGATACGACGCGTCATAAATCTTTTTTCCCTCCACGGGACTTGTCATGTAGCCGCCCTCGATCAAAATCGCCGGCATGGCCGCATCGCGCAGCACCGCGAACCGCGCGCGCCGCACCCCGCGATCTTCCGCGCCCAGGTTTTGCACGAGCGACTTCTCCATCTGATATGCGAGCAGCAAACTTTTGTTTCCGAACCGGTTCGCCGTTGTCGGTCCGTAATCGCCGCCCTCGCCCTGCGCATTCGACGACGACGCGCCGACGGGCGTGATGCAATATGTTTCCGGCCCTGAAACCTCATCCCTTCCGCTTTGCGCCGCGTTGAAATGCAGGCTCACGAACAGATCCGCGCCACGACTGTTCGCAATCGCCGGGCGCACGGGCAAATCAACAAACGTGTCCGTGCTGCGCGTGAGAATCACCTTGAAACCAAGTTTCTTGAGCTGGTCGCGCACTTCAAACGCCAGCGGCAGCGTGTAATTTTTTTCGTAATGAAAGCCGACGCGGTTGCCCGAATCTTTTCCGCCGTGGCCTGGGTCGAGGCAGATGGTCGTGATTTTTTTCTGATCAACGTAATGCGACGGCGACAGCAGCGGACGGATTGCCGTGTCCAAATCAAACTGCGCGATGAGTGCGCCGGTCCTGTCCTTCGCCGCCGGAAACGACAGCCGCACATTCACTCCGTTGATTTCCGCCTGCGTCGAATCCACGCCAAACACCAGACGCGAAGTCCGGTTGGTGAGGACAACTTCATTGTGCGCGGGCCAGATAATTCTAAAACCATTCGCACCCGCCCAGTCCGCCAGCGGCGCATAATTCTGGCCGTTGATGAAAGCCGCGCGCGCCGCCCCCGCGCAAAACGCGAGACAAACCAAAACCAGCGGCAGAAATTTTCGGTTCACGCGGCTTTTACAACTTCTCCGGCTTGGCCATCAACTCTGCCACTCGCTGGAGCAGCCGACCCGCCGCGCCGCCGTCCAGCACGCGATGGTCGAAGCTCAACGTCAGGTTCGCCTCCATCACAGGCACGAACTGGCCTTTGACGCAGTCCCAATGCGGTGCGTGCCGTGCCGCGCCCATGCCCAGCACGAGCGTTTGTTCCGGCAGCGGGATCGGCGTGGCCCAAATCAGCCCGAACGTGCCGAAGTTCGTGACGGTGGCGATGGAGCCGCCGGTGGCGTTGGCGGGCAGCTTGCGTTCGCGCGCGAGCTTGACCAGCTCGTTGTATGGCGCGATCAAATCCTTGAGCAATCGTTTGTCCGCGTCACGCAAAACCGGGACGAGCACGCCGTCCTCGGCTTCAACCGCGAATCCAACGTCAATGGCCGAAGGATGAACAATCTTGTTTCCGACGAGCCGACCTGCGACTGCGCTGTTTTCTGAAAGCGCCACTGCCAGCGCGCGCAACGCGTAAAGCGCCGGGCCAGGCTTGGGCTTGGTCACTTTGCGGAATGCGAAAAGCGGGTCGAGGCAGACAGGCAGCCCGACGTTGGCGATGGGCCGCGTCCAACTGCGGCGCATCGCATCGGCCACCGCCACGCGCATGGACGACGCGCCGCTCATCTTGTGTTTTTCCAGGCTTGCTATGTATTTCTCGAAATCCTCGACGGTCACGCGCCCCGCCGCGCCGCTGCCCGCGACGCCCGCGAGGTCGGCGGCGTGCAGGCCGAGTTCGTCCATCCGCGCCTTGAGCCGGGGCGAAAGATAACTCGCGCCCGCCGCGTTTGCCGGCACGGGCAAACCGCGCACGGTCGGCTGCACGCGGCCGCTTCTGCGGTTTGAATCTGACTTTGAAAGCTGTTCTGTATCGGAGGTTTTCGCCGGTGCAACGTCGAGTCCAAGCCGGGCGGCTTCCTCGTTTGTCGCTTCAATCTGGCCGAGCGTTGCGCCGACGGCGTAGCTTTCGTTCAACTGCGCGGTGAATTTTTCAAGCTGCCCTTTGCATGGCGACGCAACGGTCATCGTCGCCTTGTCCGTCTCGACNNGCTGCGGCATGATGATGGGAATGTGCATGACGTTAAATGGTTGAATCGTTGAATCGTTGAATCGGTTTCACAATGTAACCATTTAACGATTTAACTTTTATTACGAGCCTGTTCATGTTCTCAAAAGTTTTCTCGCAGCTGCGGCCACGGCGCGGGCGGTCGGTCGGTGCGCCGTCCACAAATTCGGATGATACGGCACGGGCGTGTCCTTGGCGTTGAGCCGTTGCGGCGGCGCATCGAGCAACCCATAGCCTTCGCTCGCGACGCGCGCGATGATTTCGGCGGTGACGCCACCCCACGGCCACGCCTCGCCGACGCAGAGCAACTTTCCCGTTCGTGCAACGCTGGCCATCACGGTGTCCGTGTCGAGCGGTTTGACGGAACGCAAGTCCACGATTTCAATTTCCCAGCCTTCGGGAGCAAGCTCCGTCGCGGCTTCGAGCGCCTCGTGAACCATCGCGCTGTAAGTCACAATCGTCAGATCGCGGCCTTCGCGGGCGATTCGCGCTTTGCCAATCGGAAGCGCCTCGCTTGGCAGTTTTTCCGCCTTGAGATGGCGGTAAAGAAATTTGTGCTCGCAGAAAATCACCGGGTCGTCGAGCGCGACGGCTTCCAGCAACATGCTGTAGGCATCCTCGACCGTTGCGGGCGTCAGCACGATGAGGCCGGGATAATGCGCGTAAATTGTCTCGATGCACTGGCTGTGAAACGGGCCGCCGCCCGATGTGCCGCCAAACGGCAGCCGCACGGTGATCGGGCATGGAACATTCGTGCGCCAGAAAAGCGTCGCAGCCTGGTTGACGATCTGGTTGAAGCCGACCGTGGAAAAATCCGCGAACTGCATTTCGATGATGGGCCGCATCCCTTCAATCGCCGCGCCCACGGCCAGGCCGACCATCGCGTCCTCGGAAATCGGCGAATCCAGGACGCGGCCGGGAAATTCCTTCGCCAGATTTTTCGTGGCCTTGAACGCTCCGCCGAACGCGCCTATGTCCTGCCCGTAAATGAACACGCGCGGGTCGTCGCGCAACGCATGTGCCTGCGCTTCGCGGATGGCGTCAATGTAGGTCAGGTTCATTGGGGAAAGGTGGAATGAAGAATGAAGAAACGAATACAAAAAGCGCGCGGCTCGCCGGTCTGCTTTCTTCATTCTTCATTTTAAATTCTTCATTCATGGTTCGTGTGCGTTTCGCTCAAGTGTTCGGATGAAATTGCCAGCCAGTTTTCCGCAAACGGGTCGGGCGCAGGCTCGCGCTGGACCTGGCCCACGGCCTCCTCGATTTCCCGCGCAAACTTCCCGCGCCATTCCGCAATCGTCGCGGCATCCGTCCAGTTCTGGCGCAGCAGAAATTCCTCGGCCACCTTCAGGCAGTCGCGGCCGAGCGGGGAACTTTTCAATTGCGGATCCACATAGCTCGCGTCGTCGTGTTCGCCGTGGCCGCAGAGCCGGAGCAGTTTTGCCACGATGAGCTGCGGGCCGTCCCCTGCCCTCGCCTTGGCAACGGCGTCGCCGACAACTTTCAGGCACACGGACAAATCCGTGCCGTCAACGGAATATGATTCGACGCCGTAGCCAATCGCTTTGTCCGCAAGGTTTTCACAGGCGAACTGGAACGACGTCGGCGTGGAGTAGGCATACTGGTTGTCGGCCACGATCAACACGAGCGGCAGTTTCTCCACGGCGGCCTGGTTGAGCGCCTCGTGAAATGCGCCGGTGGAAGTCGCGCCGTCGCCGATGCACGCCGCGCCGACCGTGCCGGAAATTTTCTTGAGCCGCCGCGCGAACAAGACGCCGTTCACGACGGAAATCATCGCGCCGAGATGCGAAATCATCGGCAGATAACCCTCCTGCGGCCTGCCGCGATGCACATTGCCGTCGCGCCCGCGCATCGGGCCGAGCGGCGAGCCGAGATACGTCCGCACCGCGTCCAGAACAGGTTCCCCGAATGCCAGCCGGCCTGCGGTGTCGCGGATGAGCGGGGCGAACACGTCCGTTTTTTTCAGCGAAACGCCGATGGACGCGCTCAACGCCTCCTGCCCGCGCGCGAGGAAGACGCCACCGTGGATTTTTCCGGCACGGTAAAGCGCGGCAAACTTGTCATCCAGCAGCCGCGCGAGCAGCATGAAACGAAACGCGGACAGTTGCAGTTCGCGCGTGGACGTAGAATCAGTGGCTGGCTTTGGGTCGGACACCGTTTGCAGCATGGAATAATTTTATCGCCGAAGTCGCACACCGGCAATGTTTCTTTCTCTGGGAAAAACTAGTAGGAACAATTGCTAGTTCCGATTTTTTCATGGTTTCACCCCATGTCATTAAAATTATCACGCGGCATATTATGGGGTGAAGACCCCATGGCAATAGTTCAGCGGGGTGTTATCTTGATTGCATGAATATATTACTCATCTTGGTTGTTCTTCTGCTCCTGTTCGGCGGCGGGGGCTTTTATTTTGGCGGCCCGGCCATCGGCGGCGGCGGGATTGGACTGATCCTGCTGATTTGCCTTGTCGTCTTTATCGCGGGCGGCTTCCGCACAAAAAGCTGACATGCGGCGCGAGCCCGTGCGGTGAGCCACAGCCTTCGCAAGGTCATCATCGGTATTTGGCGGGCGAGTTAAATCAGGAAAGTCCGGGCTTGGATGGTTTGTGAAAAGTCGGTTCGCTTATGATCTCGTTCTTTTTTTGGTTCGCGGTCGGATTCGTGGCGGGAGTGGTCTTTGCCTCGTTCTTTGAATGGACGCTGCACCGTTTCTTCATGCACAAGCCGTGGAAAGGTTTCCGCTACCCCTTTGAAAAGCACGCGCTGGTACATCACCATATTTTCAAGGGCGACGCCACCTATCATCTCGTCCATGAAAAGGACAAGAAGACGATTCCGATGTCGTGGTGGAGCGGCCCGGCGATTGTGGCGCTGTGCCAGCTGCCGTTTTTTATCTGGGCGTTTTTCGCGCACAAATGGGGAGTCCTCTGTGGCGCGGCGACGGCCTGCACTTTGTATTTCACCGCCTACGAATACATGCACTGGTGCATGCACCTGCCCAAGGACCGGCACGTGGAGCGCTCGGGGATTTTCTACCGGCTGAACGGGCATCACCTGCTGCACCATCGTTACATGCACAGGAATTTCAATGTGGTGCTGCCGCTGGCGGATTTGTTCCTGGGCACGCTCCGGCTTCGCTCAAAGATCGCGTTCGCACAGCCGCAGGGACCGTCCATCCCCGACGTGCAGCCGAGAAAAAGAAGTTAATCTTCCTGCGGCCCGCCTCCACCGAATCTTGCGAAGTCCGTAAAAAGGTGTTTAATCTTCCCGTGCCGGCTGCAATTTGACTTGCCGGAGAAATTTTGATGGACACCACCAATTTGCAAGCCGTCGCGGCCAATTCATCCGCCGCGTCAGCACCGCCTGAAACGAGTGCGACGGTGATGCAGCGCTTTTTTCATCTCTTTTCCTCCCACGAATCGTCCACCAGCTCGCGCCTGCTGCTCATCGTCGCGCTCGTCATCCTGCTGCACATGGCGGTCAAGGCCATCCGAAATATCACGGAATGGCTCATCAACAAAAGCCACATTAAGGAAAACCCGCTCGGCTTTGTCACGCACCAGCCCAAGTTCGTCACGCTCATCCAGCTCATCGCCAGCAGCGTGACATTCGTCATGTATTTTTTTGCGCTCGGCCTGGTGCTTCAGGAATTTGGCGTGAACCTGAAGGGTTACCTGGCCAGCGCCTCCATCCTCGCGCTGGCCGTCAGCTTCGGCTCTCAGGGTTTGGTGCAGGATGTCGTCATCAGCCTGACTCTGATTTTTTCCGATGCCATGGATGTGGGCGACCTCGTGGAAATAGCCGGAACCGTCGTCGTGGTCGGGCGCGTGGAGGAGATCGGCCTGCGCTTCACCACGCTGCGCAATTTTTACAACCAGGTGGTCTTCATCCCCAACCGCACCATCGCCAACGTCAGCCGGTTCCCCCACGGCGGCGTGTTTGCTTACGCAGATATCCAGATACCGGCGGGCGTGGACCGCGACAAGGCCGTTCAGACAGCCACAAACATTGCCAACGGGATGTGGATGCAGTTCGGCGCCATCATCCTGGCCGAGCCGGAGATCGGCCCGGTGGAAACGGCGCTGGACGGCGGCTGGGAATTTGTCCGGGTCCACTTCAAAATCTGGCCGGCCCAGGGGAACCTGATTGAAACGACCTTCCGCCAGCAGGTCATCAGCGCCATGAAAGCCTTCAGCCCCGGTTACGCCGACTGGCAGGTGCCGGTGACCTACCGTGCCATCACATCCACAAAAGCCGTGAAGCCAGTTTTGGAATCCAACTCCGTCAAGCCGCCGCAGTGAGATTTCCGCCGGCTAGGAATTCAGTTTGTCGTGAAGCCATTGCCAGTCTTGTTTCAGCGAATCCTTCACGTTGCCGTAGGATTTTTGGAAACCGGCCTTTGAATCATTCCAATCCGCCTCCGTCGCGTTTTTCACGCCATCCAGCTTCTTGCCCAACGAGTTGCGTTCATCACGCAGTTCTTGAATCCGGGTCTCCGCATCAGCCTTCACGGAATCGCTTGCGGTGGCTGACTTGTCCGCCATCTCGTTTATTTTCTGATCAAGCGTATTCAGATCGGCGCTGGCACCGGCCACAAACGCATCCTTGTTGTCGTAAGCATAATCCTTGGTTGCCTGCATGGAATCCTTGAAACCGGCCCAGGCATTGGTGGCGCCCTCCTTCACGTTCGACCATGCATTGGTCGATGTATCTTTGACATCCTCCCATGTATTTGTGGCGGCATCCTTGACGTTTTGGGTGACAGACGGCGAATTGGTGTCACCGGTTGAGGAAGTTTGATCCGCAGTATTTGACTTGTCGCAGCCCGTCACCAATGTTGCCAGGACGAGTGCCGTGGAAAATAACGGTTTGCGTTTCATAACGAGTAATAAATTCATGCTGCAAGTTAACACGGTGGAAAAATGGATCCCATGGGGTATTCACCCCACTCTGCCAACCAGGAACGGTATTTAATTTTGGAGTG
>PKZR01000300.1 GCA_003133815.1 Limisphaerales bacterium
CATGGTGGCCGTCCGCAAGGATCTTAGATGTTATATCCGATTCACCGCAGCCGCCTGAGGCTGGGCCGGTGTGCAGCAAGAATGTTATTGAAAACATCGTCTCCAGCCCCCAATTTCTAGACATCCATACAAGAAGTGCAGGGACAATCCTGCGAAGCGTTTCATGTTATGAGCCGGAACCAAAACTCGCGCGGTAAAATCAATCGCGACATTTCCCGCCGGACATTTCTTCGTGGCGTCGGTGTCACGATGGTTTTGCCCTGGCTTGAACCGTTGTCCGGCTTCGGTGCCGAGCCTGCGGTTTCGCTTGAGCCCAAATATTCCAGCGCAGTCAAAGCCGTTCGCACGAAAGTCGGCGACGCGCCGTTCCAGGAACTGCTGCTTCGCCTCCGCAAAACCAACTCCGACATCCAGCTCAAGGGCCTTAAGACCATCCGTGGCGTGCCCAACGCCGGCGGCACGTTCCTCACGGGTTATCCCTACACCGAGTTCTACGATTGGGATTTATATTTTGAAAATCTCTACCTTGCTTACTACGGCGTATTTCCCTACTGCTACACCAACCTCAAGGAATTCCTCTCCCGCCAGCACGCCGACGGCTACATCAACCGTTCGCTCAACAAGCAGCGCGACCGGCAGCATTTCAAACCGTTCATGGCGCAGCTCGTCGTGCTGGGGGCGCGGCAGGACAAGGACAACTACGACTGGGTGAAGGAATCGCCGGCGGGCGAGAACGTGACCGCCCCGGCCAATGGCTCCTATTACAACCGCCTCAAACTGTATCTCGACAAGTGGTTTTCTTACGACGGAGATGGGAACGGCCTGCCGACATGGAATTCCGCGGATGCCGCCGGCACCGACAACCAGTGGTCGCGCGCCGGCAAGATTGGCGCGTTTGAAGTGGAGGGCGTGGACTTGGCGACGTATCTTGTCCGCGAGTTTCAGGCCATGGCGGTCATCGCGGGGCATCTTGGCGAGAAGAAGGACGCGCAAGCTTTCCGCGAGCGTGCCGTGAAACTGAACAAGCTCATCAATGATGTCTTCTGGGACGAGAAGCAAGGACTTTACTTCGACCGCAACGAAAAGACGAAGCAGCCGGTGCCGGTCAAATCCGCCACCAACTTCATGCCGCTCTTTTGCGGCGCGCCCAGCAAGGCGCAGGTGAAGCGCATGGTTGCGGAACACCTGACCAATGAGAGCGAATTCTGGCTGGCCTATCCCGTCGCAAGCTATGCCAAGACGGAGCCGGATTATTATCAGGGCAGCCATCNNGGCCAGGTTGACATTGCCCGTGAACTGGCCCGCCGCCTGTTTGAAATGGCCGTCGTCAAGAACCCCATCCTCCGCGAATATTACAATGCCGAAACCGGAGAGGGCCTTGGCCAGACCAATTTCTGGGGTTTCACCGCGCTGTATTACGTGATGCTGCTGGAATGCGAATTGAAAAACGATGTCTCCGCACTGGAGGGCAGGTTCCGGCCCATCATTCCGGAGGAACTGGGAATTAATTTTGAGACATGAACAATCGCTGGCCCGATGTCCCGGCTCCAGCTAACGCACCATTACTTTTCGGTTTCGCTTTTTTTGGGATTGCTCGCTTTTAAGCGCGGCAATTTTTCCGTCTGATTCCTGCTTGCTGATGGAAACAATTGCGTCACCAAAATCCTTGATGAGTTCAACCGGCGCGCGGGCCGCATCTCTGATTGTTTTATTTTTTGACATGATGGAATGGGCCTTCTAAAAAATCAGGACGGCACCTGGTGGCCGTCTGCAAAGACCACCGCCCTGCTATTCCGCGCAAACACTCACAAAATCTGTCAATTCCCGGTCATTGGAGAAAGATTTCCATTTGCCGGACTTGTCCATGACCGCCAGGCGAACCGAATTGTCGCATTGCACCCATAGCGGCTGGCGTATGGCCGGAGGTTGCCCCAAGGAATCATCGGTCGCTTGAAATTTTGTGTTCATTGGCTTGATAATGGTTTGTTTGATTGGCAACCGCCATGGGGTGTTTCCCTTACGGCAGACGCCGGCGACCGGCTTGACGCGCCGAAATCCGATGAAGGCGGAATCCAGGGCATGATGGCGCTGAGGGTGGGCTGGCTCATGATGATGACGAACCTTCCGTTTGGCGGGATGGTTGAAATGGAATTGGTTGCATCATGACATTGTTGCCGGGGCCTTGGAATTCAACCGGCCCCGCAAATGTGCCACAATGTCCGGCTGAGTCATATGGGGAGAACACCTGATGGCGGGGATGCGTGCCCGACATATAATGGAGCGCGTTATGGCAAAAAGCTACAGTCGCAGAAGAAAGCCGGATTTGTCCCTGCATCAAAAACAGATGCGGTTTTTCACCCGGGTGGCCGTGTGCGTCGCCTTCGGGTTTATCTTCTGCGTATTCTGGCTTGTGAACCGGCCGGGCTATCCCACTCATTAGACCTTCCGGTCGGGCACCATTTAGGGACGGCCAGCATTTGTCTTTTTCGGCACGCCCGGAGCAATTGATCAGAAGACCCGAGGCGGCGTGCCATCAGGGAGATCTTTTTGAAAGTCGCGCGGATTCACAACTTGCGGTGTCACAAACAGCAAAACGCTGCGCTCTCCCGCCGGGCTATTGGTCTCGTCCGGCAGCCAGGTGCCGGCGGGGATTTTCATTTCCATGACAACGGTCTGGCCGGGGGATAAATCCATCTGGTTCGTTGCTTCGATTGCCTGGATGTCGGGTTGCGACGGGTCGCCGGACAGCACATTCAATTTTGCGCGATAGCTCACATTGAAGGTGGATGTATTTGTGGAATAAAACGGCCGGACATCCAAAACGGTGCCGATGTTTGTATAGGTTACGAGGGGCATTTCATTTGTGCCGTCAGGGGAAAACAAAGCATGCGCCCTCGTCATGGACATTATGGCCTGTTGTCCATTGCCGGTGACGACCCGTGGCGTGCTGACGACGCTGAGGTCACTCGCCCCCTGCATCGCCTCAGTGAGGGTGTTGTATTGCTGGTCCGTCAGCAGGCTGACCCTGTTGCCTTGCGTGTCGGTTGACCATCCAAGACCGAGCGCCTGAACATCCTCGGCTGGAAACAAAACAAATTTTGTTCCTACAAGAACGGAGACTGCGTCCGACCGTGGCGGACTGTTTGTTTTTAATGGGGATATTCCCGGCGAAACATTTTGTCCGTTGCGCAATCGCCCGACTTCGCCGCGCAATCGCAAAAGTTCCATTTCAACGGCCTGCGACTGCGTGTTTACCTGCCGCAACGCCGCCATTTGGCTGGTGGCCGCGTCGCGCTCAAGGCCCAGTTGCGTGATTTGCCGGGTGAGCGCCGCCTGCTGTTGTTGCAGCGACTGGATCTGGTTCCGCAGATGCCCGGCGTAAATAATGGTTCCGACTGCGGCGGCGGCCAAGCCGGTGATGAGGATTTTGTGGAGCATGGTCATTCCAAGGGTTGTGGCGGTCAGTTTGATGGCGGTTGAAATGGTGGCGGCCAGCCCCGTTGGCGCGGACTGGACGGCATTGGCCGAAATGAGGGCAACAAGTCCACCCGCGCCAATGGTCAGTCGGCGTTTGGACAATAATTCGCGCAGCCGTTCCACGGCGCGGCTCACGCGCTTTTGGGCGGTGTCCTCGCTCGTGCCGAGAATTTCCGCCATGTCGCGCGCGGATTTGCGCTCGAAGTAACGGAGCAGCACGGCGTCGCGTTCCGTTTCGTTCAACTCGCCGAGCGCGGCGTCGAGATGCGGGGCGATGACTTCCCAGGAAGCATCGGTTCCGGCAACAAGCAATTGGTTCATGGCAGCGGCCTCCTGTTCATGGGCGCGTCGGCGCACTTCGGAGCGAACAATGTTGGCGGCGAGGTTCTGCGCGGTGCGATGCAGCCAGCCGGACAAGACAGGATGGCCTGCGAGCCGGCCAGCGCTTTGTGCCAATGCCACAAATGCGCCCTGTGTCACGTCCTGGGCCAGATGCGCATCACAAACCATGCGCAGGGCGGCGGAATAAACAAGGTCAACGTGCCGCCGCACGAGTTCAGCAAACGCGGCGTCCGAGCGGTGCGCGGCGTAGTCGCACAAAAGCTGCTGGTCGGTCGGACGGTTCACTCATTGAATGGTAACCAGTGGCGCTTAAATCGGACAAGAAAAGTGAAGAAATGATTTTGCGCGACGATGATTTCTCCAGCAAGCCCGGATTAAATGACCAGAACTGCCGGTCGGATAAAGGCATTTTGGAAGATGGCAGATGGGAGGGCGAGGAGGTGCGAGCACGGCGGGTGCGCCCAGATTTTCATAATTGCTTTATCCGCGTTTCATCTGTACCCAACCGTGGCGGATTTACCCAGACGGCCTGCATATATTGTCTATGCAAGGAAGGCCGGGTTCCGTGAGCCGTGAGAATCCCCCGTTTTCATCCCTATTGCCGTCCTTAAGGCAGGCATTTCCTTCCTGGTGACGGTTGATTTCATAATTGAGAAGGTTAACACGATGACGGTGAAGGTTAACACAGTCACCCTGGCAGGGACATCGCGCCGCCGCGCCGACCCCACCTTGAAAAAAAACAAGCCGGAACGGAAAACCGTTCCGACCCTTTTTATTGACTCAACTGCTTTAGGCGTGATTTGGAGTCCTGTGATTTTGCGTCGGGAAAAACAAAATGAGAAAAATCAGAGGGACAACGCTAAATTTCAAACAACTCAGCGTTAGATGGAGAAAATGGTGAAACCAAATTCCCAACCCCCAACCAACCACAGAATCATAACCACGATTGAGATCAATCTGACGGATAATCCCTATCTGCATCGCGGCCATAAAAACAATTAAGACCATCGCTGAAAGCACCAGGCGGAAACGATTTTTAAGAAACCATGCCGGCCTCATGGATTGAACAAACCATCCTCTGGCCAATATGATGCCTGCAATCAAGATTGCCACATCCGCAGGCCAGAAGCCGATCTTGTGGTAAAATATGTGCAAACCGGGAGTCAAATAATTCAGCGTGATTTTTGCCACGTTGACAAGCATCAGCGTCAATTGCCAACAGATGATTCCCAACGCCAGCCAAAATATTCGTTCGCGCCAAACCGCTGCTGGATTTGCTTTCACAAATTCTTCGCCAAGTTGCTGTGGCTGGCCCACTCGCTTGCGCGCGAGCCAGAAAGATTCCTCGTCGTTCAAACCACGTTGCTGAAATCCGGCGATGGCGTCCAGCAGATGCGTTTCCAATTCTTGCCGGTCATCGGACGCGAGATTGGGTTGCGCGGCGAGTTCAGAACGCCAGCTTTCGATGGCGGCGTTCAGACTGAAACGGGTTTCATTTTCCATAACTGTTTAAGCGTGTCTTGGAGTCTTCCAATTATGCGTCGGGAAAAACAAAACGAGAAAAATCAACGGGGCAACAATATGCGCCAGATAAACCGACAAAAAATAGCCGACGTTTTCGAGCCAAGGTGCCCAAGCCCAAGTGACCACGGAAGGATGATGGCCGTTAAGGACAAAACTTTCACGGGCAAATTCCGTTTGAGTTAAAGAAAGCAGCAAAGCTAAAATCACCACAAAGGACACCAAATGAAAACGATTTTTGAGAAACCACATCAGTTTCATAGATTGAGCATACGATCCTCTGGCCAATCCGATTCCAATGATTAGCACCACCGCATCCGTAGGCCAGAAACCGCTTTTTATGTAAAGCTCATGCAGACTGGGAAATAAATAATACAGCGTGATGCCTGCTGCAAAAGTGAGTATCTGCGTCAATTCCCAAAATACTATAATTCCGAGTGCCATCCAAAAAATTCGTTCGCGCCACGCTTTTGCCAGATCCGCTTTTACAAATTCCTCGCCAAGTTGCCGTGGCTGGCCGACGCGGCGGCGGGCGAGCCAGAAGGATTCTTCGTCGTTCAAGCCGCGTTGCTGGAAGCTGGCGAGGGCGTCGCGCAGATGCGTTTCCAGTTCGCGCCTGTCGTCGGACGCGAGGTTGGGTTGCGCGGCGAGTTCGTTCCGCCAGGTTTCAATGGCGGCGTTCAGGTCAAAGCGGGTTTGATTTTCCATAATTTGCCCAGTGTGTTGTGAACGGCCAGCCATTGCTGGCGCTCGGATTTGAGAGCCTTGCGTCCGCCGGAATTGATGAAATAATATTTCCGCTCGCGCCCGGTGTCGGACTTTTTCCATTCGGACTCGATCAGGCCGTCGCGCTCCAGCCGGTGCAGGACGGGATAGAGCATGCCGTCGCTCCACTCGATCTCCCCGCCGCTCAGCTCGCGCACCTTCTGGATGATTTCATAGCCGTAGCTTTCACCGTCCGCGAGGATGGACAGCAGGAGCGGTTTCGAGGACGCGGCGACCAGATCTTTCGTTAGCATGGCGGTCTTATACATTGAACTGTTAGTCATGTCAACAGAAAAATCGAGCCGGAACGGGAAACCGTTCCGGCCTTTTTTGACTCAACCGTTTTAAGCGCGTTTTGGAGTGCGTGATTTCGCGGCGGGATTCTCCGGACTGCTTTTCAAGGGGGCATTCCAATGTCTTTGGTGATCAGTTCGGCGGCGGCGGGGTCGACCCATTTCACGAGCGCGATGAAGTTGAGGAGCGCGGGGCTGTCGGCCTTGACCTTGAACAGGTTTCGCAACGCATGGATGACCTTGGCGTAGATTTCCGCATATTTCTCATGCGTGAGGCGGTTGACATAGGATTCCAGGACGGCGCGCGCCACGGGGTCGGTCTCGCCGCCGGGCAGGTAGGGCAGCAGGCAGAAGACGCGCACGAGCAGCATCGGGTCGGATTCGGTCAGGATGAGCCAGCTTTGCTTGACCTCGGAGTCGTCGTATTTGGCGTGGAGCTGGCGGCGGATGGCCTCGGTGATCTCGGCCGGCGTGGAGCGGCTGGCGATGAGCTCCTTGATGATGTCCCAGGCGCTCATCTGCATTTTGTCCGGCGAGTTGCCGGCCTCGGTTTTGGTGACGGGCAGTTCCGGCAGGCCGAGTTCCTTGATGAGTGCCTTGACGAGCACCTCGGATTCCTCGCGGCGCAGGCGGTCGGAATTGAGGAGGGCGCGCACGATGATTTTCTGCGCGTCGGCGTTGACCAGGCGCAGGACGGGCGCGATGACTTCCTGTCTCGGATTTTTCTGCCCGCCGATGAGATGCTTTACGAATTCCGCCGTCACCGGGTCGTGCTCGGCGATGATGGACGAGCGGAAGGTCAGCACAAACCGCAGCGTCCGCGCCGTGCCGCCGCCCTTGCCGAAATTGTTCACGACGGCCTGGCGGTAGTCGGCGTTGATGATGTAGGCCAGCAGCTCCTCCGCCTGCTTGATCAATTTCTCGTCGAGCGGGTCCGTGTCGCTGGTAACCACGAGCTGTTCCACGAGCGGCGGCAGGCGCTGGGCGAAAATCACGTCCGGCGATTCCGTGCTCTGGTTTTCATAATAATTCAGCAGCTCCAGAACAAAGGAAAGTTTCAGGAACGCGGATTTCTGCGCTCGCGACGTGCGGCTTAGCTGGATTTTTTTGTGCAGCGCAAGCAGATCCGGATGTTTTGCCGGAACCACGGCGGGGTTCTGCTGGAGCAGCGCTTCAAAATCGCTTTTAAAGCCGAGCACGATCTCCTCCGGCTTGGGGTTCGGATTGAACTTGGCGTCCGTGGTGACGTCCTTGAAGAACACCAGCGCCTCCTCGCTAAAGTCTTTTATAATCAGTTCGCGGGCCACCTGACCCTTCACAAAGCTGCGGCTGGCGCGCACGGTGGCCGGCGCGAAGAAAGACTGCGGCTGCGTGACCAGCGCCTGGAGCATCGCCGGGTCGAGCGGCGAATCGAGCCGGATCAATTCCTCGACCAGCGGCTTGATGGCCGCCGTCAACTCGCGCCTCGTCTTGTCCAGCGCCTTGAGGATGGCGGGCTGGAGCAGGTTTTCCTCGTTCTTGCCGTTGATCAGCGCCGCGCTGACGTCGTTGACCGCCGTACTGTGCTCCATCAGACGCGATACGATCACGCCGACGTCGTTGATGGGCATCTTCGTGGCGAGCGTGGTGATGAGGTTGACAAGTTCGCCGTGGGATTTTTTGCGGTGCTCCACGACGCGTTCGAGCAGGGAGCGCAACGCCTTGTTTTCCTGTTCCAGGCAGTTGCATTCCGTTTCCGACTGCTGCACCCGCAAGGTGAGGTCGTTCCAGTCCCGCTGGATTTCCTCCAGCGAAGGCAACGGTGCGGCGGGTTTGTCCGTTTCTGACATGACGCTATCTTTATCCAAAGACGCGATTCATGCCACCCCTTTTTTTCCAAATGAAGGCGCAAATGAGTTTTCTTACTCAGCCTCATGATCATCGTCATCGTCAGTTCTAGCAGGTATTTTTGAGGATGACGACGAGGATGATTTGATTCCGGAATTTCAGAAAGACTTTTACACTTCCATCGGCTGATGATAATCTTTCTTTTCTTCTTCCGATTGTTTCGTCGCGGCCTCGTGGCGCAATTCTTCGAGCGGGCGGAAACGGTCGGCGCGGAAGCCGCGTTCCAGCGCCGACTTGGAATCGGCGTTCGGATTGACGAGGCCGATGAGCAGCACAGACACGTCGCCTTCCAGCGTCAGGTTGATGCCCAGCCGGATGTCGCGCACGACGTAGGTGGAATCCTTGACTGGCAACGCCGTGTAAAGCTTGCTGATGTCCGGCGGGAACTTGTCATCCACGCAAACCACTTTGTCACCGATGCCGTAATTGAGCATGGGTCTATTTCACCAATCTCCAGGAAAACTTCCAAGCCTTTTCAAATTTTGCAAGCGCGCACCGGAAAGGAGTATCGGGACCTTGCAAACCATGGAATTCATCGTCAATCGCCTTTGTCCCGTTCCAGGACAGGACGTGGCGGGCCTGACGAGCTTTTGCTGATTTCCTTTGTTTTTGATGGTTTTGCATCGTTATGCTTTATTGATCCATCGTTATTCCTCATTATCCGGTCGTTTCTCTTTATTGACTTGTCACTTCTCTTTATTGATTCGTCGTTAAACTTTATTGCTCGATGACATCTCCTCATTGACCCGTCGTTTTTCCTGATTGACCGGTCATCACTCCTTATTGACTTGTGCCGTCTTCTGTTTGATTCGTCCTTGCTCCTCATTGTCCGGTCGTTTCTCCTAATTGACCGATGACAGTTCCATATTGACTTGCGACAGTTCAATCAGGCTTAACGACAACATAAATAAGAGAAACGACCTTTTTGGCCGTTTCCATGTCGAATTTTGGACAGCTTCCAGCCTGCGCGTGTCACCACTAAATGGATCTACCGCGCCATCCACCGCGTGAACGACGCCCAGGTGGGACGGCCAATCCAAGCCCGTCAGGGCTGACATCTTGTAGCAACCCGATGCAAAAATAAACAGCCCCGTAGGTGCGACATCTTCTGAATATTTCGCACCTCCGGCGCTGCCGTCTTTGTTCAATCACTTCACCAGCGTCCGGCAGAATTTGTCCAACCGATCCAGTCCTTTTTCTATGTTCGCCATGCTGGTCGCGTAGCTCAGGCGGATGTAGTCGTCCGCGCCGAACGCGATGCCGGGCACGGCTGCGACTTTTTCCTGCTCCAGCAGCTTTGCGCAGAAGTCGGCGGACTTGAGGCCGGTCTTGGAAATGTTTGGGAACAGATAAAACGCGCCCTTGGCATTCACACAGGTAATGCCGGGAATGGAATTCAATTTCGCATGCGCGTAACGGCGGCGCTTGTCGTATTCCGCGAGCCAAATAGGCAGGTGATCCTGCGGGCCCGTGAGCGCGGCGACGCCGCCTTTTTGCGCGAACGAGGTCGGGTTGCTCGTGCTATGGCTTTGCACGGCGTCAATTGCCTTGGCGATCGGTTCCGGCGCCGCGAGAAAACCAAGCCGCCAGCCGGTCATGGAATACGCCTTGGCCAAACCGTGGACAATGATGGTGTGGTCGTAATGCGCCTGCGAGAAGCTTGCGACGCTCTTCACTTTCGCGCCGTCATAAAGCAGATGCTCGTAGATCTCGTCACTCATGATGAGGACGTTTTTCTCCACACAGATGTCGCCAAGCGCCTTGGTTTCTTCCGGCGTATAAACACTGCCCGTCGGATTGCTGGGCGAATTAAGCACGAACAGGCGCGTGTTCGGCGTGATGGCGGCGCGCAGTTGCGCAGGCGTGACTTTGAACTCCGTCTTGTCCGTGGTCTGTAAAATCACCGGCTTGGCGCCGGCGAGCTTGACCATTTCCGGGTAGCTTAGCCAATACGGCGCGGGAATGATGACTTCATCGCCTTCCTCGCACGTCGCGAGGATGACATTGTAGCAGGAATGTTTGCCGCCGCAGGAAACGATGATTTGCGACGGCTTGTAAGTCAGACCGTTTTCGCGCAAAAACTTCGCGGCGATGGCTTCGCGCAATTCCGGGATGCCGCTGCTGGGCGTGTATTTGGTGAACCCGGCGGCGAGCGCCTTGGCGGCGGCGTCCTTGATATGCTGCGGCGTGTCGAAATCCGGTTCGCCCGCACCAAAACCGACGACATCCTCGCCGGCGGCCTTCATCGCCTTGGCCTTGGAATCAATGGCCAGGGTGAGGGACGGAGCAAGCGAAGCGGCGCGATGGGAGATTTTATAATTCATAATTTGGGCTCGATGAATCTACGGATTTTGCGGCGAAGTTCAAGAATGGAATTGAAAAGCGCCAAACTTTGCTCGACAAATTAAGAACCCCTGCGCATTCTCAATGCGAATTGTGAGGGAAAAAACCTGATAGTTTCCTGATTGTTGCCAAAATGTCTGCACTGAAGCGCTTGTTGATTTTGCTCTTCGCGATGACGCTCGGACTCGGCCACGCGGATGTCCCGAAGCTCTTCAGCGAACAGTCGTTTACCTCCATCACGCTCGCAACCGCGGTGAACCATTATGTGCTCCTCGGCAAGGACGAGGCGGTGAAGGAACTGGAGGATCTCTCCGACGCGGAAGCGGCCGAAACGGAAAAGAACAGGGGCTTCAATTCGAGGGGATTCAGCATCAATGAAAGGATCTCCTGGGTGTGCCGCATCCTTTTCGAGCCAAAGAGCGATGCAAGGCAGCCTTACCTCCGGCCGCCAAAGTTTGGGAAGCTGAACCTTCCCGTAAAATTCATGCCCATCGAGGACTGGCCGCTTTTCCCTGTCGTGCTTTCCGGCTCGACGTATTTTGTAATGAGCGAAAGCTACTCGGACGACAATCACGTGCCGGAGGAGCCGAAGCATTACATCGAGTATTGCCGGGACAACGGCGTCTTTCGAACCACCCTGATCAAATTGACCAGGGCGCAGATTCTCAAGGACGCCGACGCGCTTCACAAATCCGCGCCGTGGCAGGCCATCCGATGGGAGGACGACGACGGATCCGGATATCCAATGGGCGACCAATGGACATGGGGTTTTATCCAGAAACAGGCCATGGCACCCGCCAAGTGATAAATCCTTCCTGCCCGGTCCCTGGCATTTTCAAAACTCCGGGGCGCCTTTATTTAATCCGGTAATATTTCTCCGTGTATTCCTTCACCATGCGGTCGGTCGTGAACTGGGGCACGAGCGTGACCATGGTGCGGCGGATGCGCTGAAGCCATTTGCGCGGGATGCCGTGCACGTCGCGGTCGTAAAACAGCGGCACGACCTGCTCGGTCAGCGTCTTGTAAAGGTTCGCGCTGTCAATGCGGTCCTGTTCCACAACGTCGTTGGGCTGTGAATCTTCGCCGATGGCGAATCCGTTCGTGCCGTCGTAGCCTTCGCGCCACCAGCCGTCGAGGATGCTCATGTTCATGCAGCCGTGGCAGCCCGCCTTCATGCCGCTGGTGCCGGAGGCTTCGAGGGGACGGCGCGGGTTGTTCAGCCAGATGTCGCAGCCACTCACCATCTGCCGCGAGACATGGATGTCGTAGTTCTCGAGGAACACGAGATTGCCCGTCAGCTCGCTGTGCTGGCTCAAATGGATGATCTGCTGGATGAACCGCTTGCCTTCGTCGTCGCGCGGATGCGCCTTGCCGGCGAAAATGAACTGTATCGGCCGCTGTTTGTCATGCGCGAGCTTCACGATGTTTTCAAACTGCTGGAAAATCAGCGGCGCGCGCTTGTAGGTGGCGAAGCGACGCGCAAAGCCGATGGTCAGCGCGTCGGGATTCAGCAGATGGTCGAAGCGGATGTAATCGCCCTGCGACGCGCGCGGGCTTTGCTGCACCAGCTTGCGGCGGGCAAACTCGATCAGCTCGCGCCGCAGCTTGTAGCGCAGCGACCAAAGCTCCTCGTCCGACAAAAATTCCGGGTCCACCATTTTCTGCCAGAATTCGGTCTCGTGAATCGTGGCCGACCAGTTCGCGCCTGCGCGCGCGCTCCAGAAAGCCGTTCCTTCGGGCATTGTGCCGCTGCCGTTGGTCAGCTTGCGCCGCCAGAATTTCCGCACCGTGCCCTTCATCCAGCCGAGCAGATGGATGCCGTTCGTGATATAGCCGATGGGAACTTTTTCAACGGGTGTGCCCGGATAAAGTATTTGCCACATCTCGCGGCTCACCTCGCCGTGCAGTTCGCTCACGCCGTTGGCCGCGCGCGAAAGCTTCAGCGCCAGAACCGTCATGCAGAATGTCTCCGTCGCGTTCTTCGGGTCCACCCGGCCCAGGCCGAGGAGTTCCGCGAACGGCACGGACAACTGCCCGAAATACCGCTGCATCGCGTAATTCATCAAATCGGGCGAGAACCGGTCGTGTCCCGCCTCCACCGGCGTGTGCGTGGTGAAATGGCAGTGCGCCTTCGTCTCCGCCTGCGCCTCGGCATAACTTTTTCCCGCCGCCATCTTCTCGCGGATCAATTCCAGCGTCAGAAACGCCGCGTGCCCCTCGTTCATATGGAACAACGACGGCTCCACACCGAGCGCGCGGATCAACCGCACGCCGCCGATGCCCAGCAAAATTTCCTGCATGATGCGCGTCGTGCTGTCGCCGCCATAAACGCGCAGCGTCAGGTCGCGGTAAAGCTGCTCGTTCTCCGGCAGGTTCGTGTCCAGCAGATACACCGGCACGCGGCCCACGTTCACGCGCCATGCCTGGAACGCCACCGCGCTCATTCCGATCTCAACAATGCATTTAAGACGGTCGCCTTCCGCATTCAACACCGGTTCGATCGGCACGTTTTTAGGGTCCACCGGATTGTAAAATTCCGTCTGCCAGTTGTTCGCGTCAATCGCCTGCTGGAAATATCCCTCGCGGTAAAACAGGCTGATGCCCACAAATCCGATGTTGAGGTCGCTCGCGGATTTCGCGTGGTCGCCGGCCAGGATGCCGAGGCCGCCCGCGGAAATCGGCAGCGATTCGTGGAAGCCGAACTCCGCGGAGAAATACGCCACGGGATTTTTGTGCAGCTCCGGCGCGTGGTGATGTCCCCACGTTTTGACGTCCGCAAGATAGGCATGAAAGTCGGCCAGTACGGCGCGGGCGCGCTCGGCGAAATACCCGTCCTGAAGGCGCACGCGCAATTCCTGCTCCGACACCTCATGCAGCACGGCCACCGGGTTGTGGAACATGTTCTGCCAGCCGCGCGGCGTCAGTTCGTAAAAAAAGTCCTGCGCCTCCTGGTCCCAGCACCACCAGAGGTTCCGGGATAATTTGTTCAAGCCTGCAATCAATTCATTCAATTCCGCGCCCGTGAGAGGTTTTTTTATCATATCTTTTTGGTTCCTTGTTTCGACCGACGCCGATTTATTAACGGCAACGCTGCCGTTCTGCAATAAAATTTCAATCCAAAATTAAAATACTTGGGATCTTCGGGGGATCGAGACTTCCGCAAAGGCGTGGAAGCGACGCCTCGTCGCTGTGGGTGGAGGAAGAAATCATTTCCTGCTGTAATTTGTCGTGATCCTGCACGGATCCGATAGAATAGTGGATTTAATAATAGTTTATTACCATTTTAATGCTAAATTCCACTCAGTTTTCCAATAAATCAAGAAGGCTTTCCATGAAAAACTTCAAAAAACGGCTTGTCCCGTCAGAATTTGAATTGCCTGCCGATTATACCGAGCGGAAGCTGCCCAAATATCACCCGCAACGGCAACGAATTCAAACAAGTAAGTTCCAAATCCTGAAACTCAACTGAAACTCAAAACGTCCCGCAGGAAGATGCACGGGCATTTTTCTATTTAGAAAAGAAAATTGTCGTCGATCAAATTATAATCGACATTTTCTCATTGAATACTTTCAATCCGTGCTTTGCGTAAAATTTCTTGGCCGCCACATTGAACGACCAAACATCCAATTCCAATCGTTCAACGCCCCTGCTCCGGGCAATGTCAATTGCGGCAGATAATAACTGGTCGCCATTACCTTTTCGCCTAAACTTCGGGTCTATCACTATGTGATGAATGTATAATACATGGGATTCTTTACGCGCCCAATTTCCGTGATGGTTTTGGAATTGCGCATAAAGATATCCCACAGGCTCATTTTCCTCGGCCAGTAATACGACGCTGTTTGAATCGGCAAGAAAGTCGCGAAATGCATCCATGTCTTCCCGAGATTTCGCTGGCAGCCTGAATAATTGCGGCAAAGCAAGGGATTATGCATTTAACGTAAGTTACCCTCGCCCCGCCCAAGCGGGGAGAGGGACAGGGTGAGGGGTTCGTCATTTGCCAATAAAATTACAGCTCCTCACCC
>PKZR01000428.1 GCA_003133815.1 Limisphaerales bacterium
GAATTGCGCGGCGCGGAAATAGGTTCCCAGTTCGTCCGTGAGCCGGGCGATGATTTTCTTGATGATGGCGCGTTTGTTCATGCAGCGACTATAAAAGAAATGATTTTGAAATTTGTAAAAGACTGGCAATGAAACTACGAACCAACAGGCAATTCCTTTTCCCTATTCGTTTGTTTGTGGATTCCAATGTAAAGCACTGTCACAAGAATTAAAAATAAAGCTGCCACACTCAATGTAACCCAAGTCTGGCCGTGAACCCCTGTTTCCAGCACTGCTGATGCCGGATTTGCGGTTGAATAAAAAACCGCGACTTGTTTGCCGACAGGAAAACGATCCAAAATGGCTTTGGCGTGGGCTTGTTCGGCTGTTTCCAGTTCGCCAAAGGAAACGCGTTCGCTTGAATAGGCAATGTTAGCCACTTGATATGTATAAGAAATCTTTACGCCGTAAATTTCATGCTTGTTGGAATGATGGGTCAATTCCGCCGATTGGATAACCCCTTCAGTCTGGGGCCAATTCTCGCATTGCATAGAACGAAATAATTCAATCGTCCCAGAACACAACCCCAATATGCCAACCAAACCAGCTATGGTTAGGATAAAATATGCAAAAAGTGGAATGCGCTTTTGGGCTGTCTTCATATTTTATTTCACGACTCGCCCTTGGCCTGGCGGTTGGCGGCTTCCACTTCGTGAGCCTTGAAGGTTTTACAATATTGATTGGAAGTTTCCACGGGCAGCTGGTTTTCAAGATCCACGTCGTTGGCGCGATGCGTCTTGCCCCATGAAAAGACCTTTTCGAAATACGGCAGCCATTTGCTCTCCTTGATCTGCTCGAGGAAATAGACTTCGTGCTCCTTTTCCTTGATGCCCATCTCGTAAAGGATGCCGTCGTGCTCCTTGATGCCGAGCGAGTGGAAATATTTCATCATCACAAAATATTCGCAGACGTTGCCGCTCTCCAGTTTGCCGGCGAAAAAGTAGGGCATGAACCAGCCGATGACGTGGCAGCTCGCGGAAATAACCCGTCCGATGACGTGAAACTTGATCTCGTAGAACCGGGAGATTGGAATGCCATATTGCTGCATGATGACGAGGACATTCCGGCGATGGCCCCATTCGTCGTCTTCAATCTGTTTTACCGCCGCCCTGGCCACCGGGTTTCTCAGCGAAGCGGCGTGGCCGATGTAGGCGAACGCAGCAGCCTTCTCGGCGGAGTAGGCGCGTTGCAGGAGTTCCACCAACGCTGGATGATTCAGTTTCATGCGCCGTCATCAAAGATACTTCGCGATGATGGGCTTCAATTCGGCGATGGTCTTCTTGGGCCAGAATTCCCTGGCGGTCATGATGGCGTTCTTCAGCGCAGAATGACAGGGCCATGTGGGTTCTGAGGGAATTCTGGCAATGGTCTGCACGACGATTTTTTTCGCCGTGTCGGCGTTGCGATGCAGGTTGGCGATGATGATTTTGAGCGTGACGTGTTCCTCGTCGGTTTTCCAGCAATCGTAGTCAGTCGCCATAGCCATGGTCGCGTAGGCGATCTCGGCCTCGCGCGCGCATTTGGCTTCGCCGAGATTCGTCATGCCGATGACGTCGTAACCGGCGCGGTGGTTCGCCAGCGATTCGGCGCGGGTGCTGAACGCAGGGCCTTCCATGCAGACGTAAGTGCCGCCGTCGTGGACGTGGGCCTTTTCTTCGCGCGCGGTTTTCAAAATGAGCTGCCGAAGCTCCTCGCAAATGGGATCGGCGAACGCGACGTGCGCGACAATGCCACGCCCGAAAAATGTGTGTGCGACGGATTGCTTGGTGCGGTCGAAAAATTGGTTGATGAGCACGATGTCGCACGGCTTGTATTTTTCCTGCAACGAGCCGACGGCGCTGACGCTGATGATCCAGTCGACGCCGAGCTTTTTCATCGCCCAGATGTTGGCACGATGATTCAGCTCGCTTGGCAAAATTCGGTGGCCGCGTCCGTGACGTGGCAGGAAGACAACTTCGCGTCCGGCAATTTTTCCGGTAAGCAGATCGTCCGACGGCGGCCCGAAGGGCGTTTTGACTTTCACCCATTTCTGGTCGGTGAATCCTTCGATGTTGTAAAGGCCCGTGCCGCCGATGATGCCAATGCGATGTTTCGACATGGGAATCTTTTAACCGCGAAAGACACGAAAGACACGAAAAAAATCTGGATGATTCAAAGCGCTTTCTCGGCTGGCGTTTATGAAAAGAATTGTTATTTTCTGTGGATGGAATTCTTTCAAAAAATTCTCAAGACGGCCGTTGAAGGCGGCGCTTCGGACATTCATTTGAAAATCGGCACACCGGTCATCTTCCGCATCAACCGCGAACTGGTCGCCATTGAATGCCCGCATCCGACGTTGGATTGGATGAACAAGATCGTCGCGGAAATCACGCCGATTCATCTGAAAAAGCGGCTGGAGGAGGAACGTGAAATTGATTTTTCCTATTTCATCCCCGATGTCGGACGTTTTCGCACGAACCTTTTCCAGCAGCGCAGCCAATGGTGCTTGGCGATGCGCCATGTCAAAACGAGCGTGCCGACTTTCGAGGAACTTGGCTTGCTGCCGCAGATCAAAAAAGTCGCGGAATCGCCGCGCGGCATCGTGCTCGTGGCCGGTTCGACCGGCTCTGGAAAATCCACGACGCTTGCGGCGATGATCGAGCACATCAACGGCAATTTCAAAAAGCACATGGTCACGCTCGAAGACCCGGTTGAATACGCTTTTGAGGACAATCAATCTGTGATTGAGCAGCGCGAGATCGGCCTCGACACGGTTTCTTATCACCACGCACTGAAGCATGTTTTGCGGCAGGACCCGGACATCATCATGATCGGCGAAATGCGCGACAGTGTCAGTTTCGCGGCGGCGATCAGTGCGGCGGACACGGGACATCTGGTTTTGTCCACGCTGCACACGACGACGGCAGCGCAGTCCATCTCGCGCATCCTGGATTTTTTCCAGGCAGAAGAGCGCGAACAGGTCCGCCGTCAGCTTGCCGGCACCTTGCGTGGAGTGGTTTGCCAGCGCATGGTTGCGACTGTGGACGGCAAAATGACGCCGGCCATGGAAATCATGCTCAATTCTCCGCTGGTGAAAAAATTGATTGAGGAAAATCGTCTGGATAAATTGTCAGCCGCAATCGAGACCGGTACGGATGACGGAATGATTTCGTTCAATCAATCGTTGTTCAACCTTGTCAAAGAAGGCCGAGTGACGGAAAAGGAAGCGATGTCCAAGGCGAGCAACGCGCAGGCGCTGGAAATGAATTTCAANNAAACCGGCATGAAATTATTCTTTCAAAGTGTTGTTGACTTAAAGGCGACTGCAAATATCGTATATTCATAGTGCGAGTTTCAAAGAAAACAGATTATGCCTTGAGGGCTTTGTTCACGCTGGTGGATCATTTTGGCGGCGTGCCGATTCCGATCCGCGAACTTGCGCGGCGGAATGACGTGCCCAAGAAATTTCTCGAGCAAATCATGCTTCAGCTCAAGGCAAAGGGATGGGTGAGCAGCGAAGCAGGAATTCGCGGCGGCTATGTTCTGGCAAAAAGTCCCGAAAAAATCACGATGGGTGAGGTGGTGCGTCATTTCGACGGCATTTTAGCCCCGATTGACTGTGTTTCGGTCACGGGCTACACGCGCTGTTCCCAGGAGTCTGTCTGCAAGTTCAGGCGTGTTTTTCTGGACGCGCGCAATTATGTTGCGGGTGTGATGGACAAAGCGACGCTGGCCGAAATTGCAAAGGGCGTTCCGGTCACAAAGCGTGAAATCTCCTCCGGTTTTATTGGCGGCGAAGGCATCTAAAAGATTTTTTCAAAAAATTGTTGACCGGTACCGAAATTTGCCGATAATAACTACTAAATAAGTAGTCATTTAAATAAATTGAAATGAGCGCAACGCAAAACAAGACGGGCAGTGAGCCAGCCGAGAAGCGGGATTGGCTGGAGATCGTGCGTCAGCAAGTCGGCTCCCTGCGCTACGGCGTTGTGGAAATTGTCGTGCATGATTCGCAGGTCACTCAGATTGAAAAGACCGAGCGTGTGCGGCTGGATAAACCGCGTTCATAAAAATAACGCCAACCGGAACACCGGAGGCGCGAAACAAAAACAAACAAGTCGCTGACCGTTCAATCGGAAGCGGAGTGAAACGAAAACAGAAAATGAAAATAAATCAGTTATTGATCGCAACATTTGTGGGAGCGCAATTCACAGTGACAGCACTGGCGGGCGACGCGACGACCAATTCCACGGAAGCCGCGGAAATTGAAGTCTTGAAACAGGAAATCCAGAAGCTAGATCAGAAAGTTTCGGAAATTGAAACCCAGCATCAGGCGCAACAACCGGTCGCCGACAGCGCCGACAAGCAACAGATCCAAGACCTCGACCAAAAGGTGCGGATACTGTCACGTGAACGCGAGCTTGACCAGGACGCGGCGGCGACAGCAGCCAAATCGGCACCGAAAATCACGCTCGGTTCGGGCGGCTTTGGTTTCAGCTCGTCTGATTCAAATTTTGTGGCGACGATTCACGGCCTGATCCAGGTGGACAGCCGGACTTTCTCGCAGGACAATCATATTCAGGGAAACGACAGCATTTTGCTGCGCCGTGCGCGCCCGATCATTACGGGCACGGTCTATCATGATTTTGATTTCAACTTCACGCCTGAATTTGGCAACGGCACTCCCGGCGCGGCCAGCGCGGCGACTACGCCGAGCATTTATGATGCTTATATCAATTACCATTATTCGCCTTGGTTTCAAATTGAGGCAGGCAAATTCAAGCCGCCGGTCGGGTTGGAGTATTTGCAGTCTGATACCTATACATTGTTCAACGAGCGTTCGTTGGTTACGGACTTGATTCCGGGACGCGATGTTGGTTTTGAACTGCACGGTGACATTGTCGGCGGTGTGGTGAGTTATGCGGTGGGAATTTTCAACGGCGTTGGCGACGGTCAGAAGAACACGAGCAACATCGGATTCCAGAATGATCGGGAATTTGACGGGAGGCTGTTCTTGCAGCCGTTCAAGGCGACCAGCATCGCTGCGCTGCAAAATTTTGGATTCGGCGTTGGCGGCAGTTGGGGTAGCTCGTCCATCACCAATACGCTGGATTTGCCAAATACGACCGGCGGATCAAACCCAGGTTTTTATACCGACGGCCAGCAACAATTCTTTGCCTACAGATCCGGCATCGTGGCTGCCAACTCTCACTGGCGGCTGTCTCCTCAGGCGTATTATTATTACGGCCCCTTGAGCTTGCTGGCGGAATATGCAATTTCCGATCAGCAGGTCAGCACAAATGGCCTGACACACTCCGCTGATTTGCAGAACACAGCATGGGAAATTTCAGGCGGCTGGGTATTGACTGGCGAAGATGCGACATTCAACGGCGTGACGCCAAGGCACGTGTTTGACCCGCGCAATGGCGGCTGGGGCGCATTGCAGGTCGTCGCGCGCTATGCGGAGTTGAATGTGGATAAGGCGGCATTCCCGCTATTTGCCGATCCTACGGCTTCCGCCTCTGGAGCGCAGGCTTGGTCGCTCGGGCTGAACTGGTATCTAAACAAAAACATCCGCGTGAACGCCAGCTACTCACACACGACGTTTACGGGCGGCGGTGCTGCTTCGGCAACGACCGCGCCAGCCAGCGTTTCATCGCATCCCGAAGACGTGTTCTTCACGCGCGTGCAACTCTCGTTTTAACAAATTGAAACATTAAAATTCACGACCCATGAAAATATTTCTAAAAATCCTGCTCGCTTCGTCGCTAGCAATTTCTGCGAGCGCGAAGGAAATCAAGCTGCTCAATGTCTCCTACGACCCGACGCGCGAGCTTTACACCGAATACAACGCCGCCTTCGCCAAATACTGGAAAGCAAAATCCGGCGACGACGTGAGCATCTCGCAATCGCACGGCGGTTCCGGCAAGCAGGCGCAATCCGTCATCGCCGGACTTGAAGCGGACGTGGTGACGCTCGCG
>PKZR01000002.1 GCA_003133815.1 Limisphaerales bacterium
TTCATTGCTTGTGCGCAATAATGTCGCTGATTATTGGCGTCCAACAGACCGCCGCCCTGCCAGTCGTAAGTTTTACCCAACCGACCAACGGCCAGCAAATTGTGACCTTTACAAACCTGGCCGGAACCGCGCTCCCTAATGGAGGAACAATTCAACGGGTTGTGTTTTCAATTTATAATCAATCCACAGGCCAATGGTGGAACGGCACAACCTTTCAGGGAAACCAAACTGCGTTGCCTGTAACCTTGACGGGAACAAATTGGGTTCCATCCGCCAGTCTGGTGCTGCCGCAACCCGGTTACGGCCAGACCTACCAGCTTCAGGCCACAGTCACAAATACCGACTTAAGTTTCTTTACCACCAACATCACCGTTCAAGCCGAAACGATTCCGCCCATGGTTGCAATCACGTCGCCGACCAACGGTCAGCCAATTGTTAATTTTTCCAATGTCACTGGAACCGTGGCAGACATCGCAACAGTCCAGCAGGTCACCTTCTCGATTTACAACCAGAACACCGGCCAATGGTGGAATGGCACGAACTTTCAGGGAAACCAAACAGCATTGCCTGTAACCTTGACAGGAACAGATTGGGTTCCAGCGGCCAGTGTTGCGATGCCGGCGATTTGCTGCGGCCAGTATTATCAAATTAGCGCCACCGCCACGGATATCCTGTCGAATGTCGGCACAACCACAATCACCGTCCAGTCTGAAACAACGCCGCCGGTGATTGCATTTGCTCCTTTGAGCAATGGCGAGGTGGTCTCCAATTTGTCGGCCATTGGCGGCAGTGTTACCGATAATTTTACATCAGTGGCCTCTGTCTTATTCACTATTTGGGAACAGGACATCAACGGCGGACCGGGCCGTTGGTGGAATGGCACAAATTTTCAGGGCAGTCTGATTATGCTTCCCGCGTCAATATCAGGGACAAATTGGTCGCCGACTCCCGGCTTTGTGTTTCCCGCACTTAATTCCGGACAAAGTTATCAGATCATGGCGATGGCCACTGATTCCGTCAGCAATAGCGCCTCGGCCACCATCACCGTTCAGGCACCCATCACTGTTTTGAATTGGGATCCGGGCCAGACGCCACTGGGAACAATGGTGCTGCAAAATCCAAACACCAACGGTGGAAATTACTGGTTCCAGATTGTCCCGCATAGCCCTGCTGTCGGAGTCTGGCGCACGGCGTTGAATGTGACGGCGGGTGAAGCGGACGTCTATTTGAGCCAGAACGCGCCGCCAGCGAACACAAACAGTTACAATTACGGCTCGCACCGCGTGGGTTCGGACGGTTTTGTCGTTGATTCATCACAATTTCAGCCGGGGCAGAACTGGTATATCCTCGTCAACGCCTCTACCAACGCCCAGTGGAACCTCGTAACAGGAGATATTTATGTGTATCCGCTGGGAACACTTGCCACCGACAGTTCCAGCAGCACCAATGCGCCCATCGGTGCTGAAGGCATGATTTTCTACCAACCCACCATTCCCTCCACCACGCTGGCATGGCAGCTCTGGATCAACGGTGCTCCCAACTCAATGTATGTAAAGAAATCCGTTGCGCCGGATCCGGTTTCCTCCGATTTGTCACAATCCGGGCAGATGCTGGTGGTGCCTCCCTATCTGGCGGGCGGAACATTCAACGGAACTTATTTCATCGGCGTTTCCGGCAACCCCGGCACGATGATCAATCTTGATTCACGCCAACAACCCGTGACGGACTTGCCCTTTAGCAGTCTGACCAATGTGACTGTCACGGCGACGAATTTCCCTTACGTCACCTACCGGGTGCAGGTGCCGGTGCAGCAAATAGCTTGGCAATTAAATCTTACGCCCACCATCGGGAATCCGAGTGTCTCCGTGCGCCGTGATTTGGTGCCCAACGAATTTAGGAACGATGCCTTTTCAGAAACACCCCAGAATGTCGGCGCCAGCGTCACCCTCGTGCCCCCGGATTCCGGCTCCGGTGCCGGCACGCCCGGTTTGAGCGATGGGAGTTGGTATGTGACAATTTACAGCACCAGCCCTTACTCCTGCGCCTTTACCAACACGATTCCGGTGATCAGACCGGAGCCTTATGTTTTTCAGGCCACCAACGACGATCCGAACCGTGCAGGCTGGCGTTATTATGTGCTGACCAACATCAACCAGCAACTCGGGTCACTCGGTTGGCAACTATCGCTGGCCAATCAGGTGCCGGGAAGCGAGATTGCCATCCGGCGCAACGCCGTGCCGGGACAATGGAGCTATCGCAACAACGACGACAATTATTACAGTTCTGCCTTGGGCCATGTGGATTTGTCCAGTAGCTACGGTCTGTTGCAACAACCCGGCCATCAGGCGGACATCTGGTATATCGGTGTTTATACTCCGACCAATGCGCTGGGAAGTTTTGTGTTAAATGGAAGTCTGCTGACCGGCCAGCCAATGCCTCTCGACGGAGCAGGCAGCAGCGTGACTGTCACCAACCAACAACCTGGACAGTGGGGCTTTTTCCAAATAACAGTTCCCTCGGACACGAATTTATTGGGCTGGGACATACGGTTGGTTGGGGTGACGGCTGGGAATCCGCAGATGGTGGTGAGCCGGGACACGCTGCCAACAAGCTTAAACAACGGCGGTTCTTGGAACGGGCCTTATGGGTTGCCCGGGTCTTCCACGCTTTGGCCCAGCGGGAACCAGTGGTTAAATTACGACTGGGTTGGCTCTTACAACTGCGGCAGTTACGGGGTTCCGATGCTTGCGATGGGGATGGGCAATCCGTTGCAGCCGGGGACGTATTACATCGGGGTGCAGGATCCGAACAACGCCAGCAGTTACACGCTGCAAAGCCGGGGCATTGGGAACGGCTACACGATTCCCGTGCAGACTTTGAACTTTAACGGGAGCGCCACCAACACAAGCCTGAACGTGGCACAAGGAGACTACTACCGGGTGGTGGTGCCGAGCAACGCTCCGGACTGGAAATTGCATTTGAGCGCAACCTTGGGTGACGTGTTGTTGAAAGTGCAGAAGGATTATCTGCCCAACAGCGGAAATTACAACAGTTACGGTGCGGTTTACAATGCGTATGGTGGTCAGTTGATGATAAAGCCCGGCGATGAGCGGTGGGCGTTGCTGCCGCTGAACAACAACTCGGTCATGGAAGGGACGAATTTGACGGCTGGGACGTATTATGTCTTAGTGGCCAGCCAGGGGCAGAACGTGACGAACAACTGTTACGGGGCGGGAAGTGGATGGGGCGCTGGCAGCGCGGCCTACACGCTGACCAGCGGCATCGAGCCGGTGACGCAGTTGCCCAACACGTTGAGTTATGGAAACGATCTGACGTTCACCAATGCGCAGGCGGGCGGGGAGATGAAGTTTTACCAGTTCACCGTGCCGACAAACATCGCCAGCATCCAGGTGAGTTTGCAAAACGTGGTGGGCAATCCCACGATGTATCTGAACAACAGCACGTTCTTGGGCGCAACTTATGGTGGAACCTACCCCTACTATCAAGACCCTTATGGCAATTATGGCGGCACCAACTCCACATGGCGCAGTGGAAACCTCATCACCATCCCCAACCCCCAGCCGGGCACTTACAACTTGTCCGTCTATGGTTCCATCGCCTCAGGCATTTACCCAGATGCAAGCTATCAGCTTCTGGTTCATGCGGTGCCACCGACGCAAGTGACTTTTGATGGAGGCACATCGTCGGTGACCAATCAGCCGGCTGCTCAATGGCAGTATTTCCAAGTGATTGTTCCCTCGGACACGAATTTAT
>PKZR01000186.1 GCA_003133815.1 Limisphaerales bacterium
ACGTTTATGATGCGAGCCGTTGAACCGGCGGTTGCATTTTGTTCCAGGCTTTGGGCGTGACTTCGGGGATTTGGCGGTTGGTCATGTTGGGCAGGCGTGTGAGCACGTCGCGAAGATAAGCGAAGGGATCAAGGCCGCGTCGCCGGCAGTTTTCGATGACGGTATAGATGATCGCGCTGCGTTGGCCGGCATCCGCATCACCGATGAAGAGCCAGTTCTTCTTGCCGATGGCCGTTGGACGAATGGCGTTTTCCACGAGGTTGTTGTCCAACTCCACGCGGCCATCATCCAGATACACTTCCAGCGTCGGCCATTGGCCCAGCGCATAATCAATGGCTTGGCTCAACAAGCTCTGTGGCAAATATCGTCCGCTGCCCTTGAGCCGGACCAGTGCGCGTTGGATGCGTGCAACAATGGGGCGGCTTTGACTGGCACGCACGGCCTGGCGCAATCGCGGGCCGGCACGGCCTTCACGCAACTGTGTTTCAATCCGGTAAAGATGCTGGATTTGGCGCACGAGCCAGCCTGATGTCCGGGGCGATTGTTCGAGCGCCTCATGAAATTTTCTCCGCACGTGCGCCCAACAACCCGCCAGTTCAATGGTGTTGCCGCGACCATTGGCAAAGGCGCGATAGGCGGAGTAACCGTCGCTTTGAACGACGCCGGTGAAAGTCAATGGAACGATGTTGTCCAGACACGCGGCGGCACGGCTGGTTTGCCAATGGTAAAAACCATCGCCGCCGGGACGATTACACGCCCAAAAATAACCTTGTTTGGTCTTCCCGTTGCCCGGTTCCAGATACTCTATCGGCGTTTCATCCACCTGCACATAGCCGCCGGCCATCACCCCGGTGCGGATGTGTTCGTAAATGGGTTTCAACCAGTCAGCGGCCAGTTCCACCCACCTTGCCAACGTCTGCCGGGGCAGATGGACTCCGTGACGTTGCGCGTAAATCTGTTCCTGCCGATACAGCGGCAGATGGTCGCAGTATTTGCCAACCAAAATGTGCGCCAAAAGCCCCGGCGCGGGCAGGCTCCGATCCAGCAACCGTTCGGGTGGCGGCGCGATCAGCGGCGCACGGTCCACGTCAGTGCGGTGGACATATTTTCGGCGGACGGTCCGGCGGCGCAGAAAACGCGCCGGTTCAAAATCCAGTTGCTCGCTGACTTCCTGCCCGATGCACCGCCAGGCTTCGGGTTTTTCCTTCACCGGCTCCGGGTCAATCACCTCTTCAATGACGGGCAGGTTCTCCGGCAGTCGCGGGGTGCGGTGCTTGCGCACGGCCACCAAATTTTTGTGCGAATGTTCAGAAGAACCAACGGGAGTTTCTTCGAGAGGGCAACCCGCTGGCAGTTGCAAGAGCAGTTCCAGTTGTGCGCGATCCAATCGTTCACTGCTCGAACCAAACACGCGCCGGATGAGCAAGTCTATCTTCTGCCGTAGCAGTCCGTTCTCCCGACGGCTCTGCGCCAATGCCTCCAGGCATTCTGCCAACTGGCTCACGAGTTCTTTTTCGCGCGGCGTCATCGGTCGCATTCTCTGACGCGCCCGCGCCAAAAAAGTTTCAAACTTTGTCCAAAATATTTTCAATCTTCCCGCTCATACCATGGCCGCAACTTCGCCCCGCGCAAATCCACGCCATCGGTCAGCATCGCCAACGCCTGCGGCGTCAATTTTAACTTGGCCGTCCCCGGCTCCACATTCCTGGGCCAGGAAAATGTGCCGCGTTCCAATCGCTTGGTCAGCACCCATAATCCCGTGCCGTCCCAGCACAAAATTTTAATCCGCGTGTGCCGCCGGTTGCTGAACACAAACAGTGCACCGGCACGCGGCTCTTCTCCCAACCGTTCGGTCACCACGGCGTGAAGACCGTTGAACCCTTTGCGCATGTCGCACGCTTCAACCGCCACAAACACCTTCAGGCTGCCTGAAAAACTTAACATGGTTTTTCCAATGCCCGCAGCAACACCGCCGCCAGTGCCGCCTGTCTGGCATCCGTGATTTGCATCTTCGCCCCACCGGGCAACTCCAACATCAGCGGATTTTTATCGCCACCGCCTTGCCCCTCTTCAACCATTGCCTCCAACCAGCGCATTTGCTTGGGCCCTTTCACCGCCGGATACGCACCTCGTTGCCGCCGTTTTTGCGCCCAAGTCGCAAACGTCTGGTATTTGATGCCCACCACCTCCGCAAACTTCTGCCCCGTCAATCCGCTCTTCTCAAACTCGTCGAGTAGTTGCTCCCGACGTTCACGGGACGTTCGCACACGTCCCAGCACATCCGCTTTTATCACCACTTCTTCGGCCTGCATCGTATCCGTCATAGCCACTATGCTACGACACTTATGACTTCACGAGATAGAGGTGCTTGGCGTGACGCTTACGCTTATGACAAAGATTCTGAAATCGGAATTATTTGGATTTGTGTCGTTTCGCCTTTTTGAAACTCGACGGGTAAAGACTTTCCGTTGAAACACCCAAGACGGAGGCCAGAAGGAATAATTCGGAATCGCTGACGCAACGGATTTGCGCCTCAATCTGGGAAATCGTCCCGCGACTAATATCGAGGCCGTGCAACTGGCATTTGGAAGCAAATTCCTCCTGCGTCAGATCCATTTCATAACGCCGTTTCTGGATTTCCTTACCAACGACGTTGGCGATTTTTCGTTTTTTGGCCATGCTCGTAAATACGAGCTTGACAATAAAAGAGGCATACGTTTTATTTGCTACGTTATCGTAGCAAAATGAATTGCTACAAAATCAAACTAAAATACGATTATGTTTCTGAAACGCATCGGCCCCGACCCGCACGTAAATGGAGCAAAAACCGCCGCCTGCCAGGGCTGTCCTGACATCTGGCAGCTTGATGATGGCGATTTTGCCGTCATCGGCATCGACATCACTGACATCGCCGTTCCCAAGCTGCCGCCCACGGCTGGTTGCGGGCCAGATGAACGCATTGTCCGTCTGCCCCGCAATCTGTTGGTGAACGCCAAGCGCGACATTCCCGACCGCCTCTAGCGCGATTTTCCTCCCTCATGTTAAAATGGGGGGACATGGAACAATGGTTTACTGAAAACTGGTTCAACCTTTTCAGCTCGCTCGGCATCATCGGCGGGTTGTGGTTCACGGCTGTCTCGCTCCATTCGGAAACCAAAACGCGGCGCATCGCCAATCTCCTGACCATCACCGCCAATTACCGCGAGATTTGGAAAGAATTATTCCATTGTCCAGAATTGGCTCGCGTGGTTGATCCGAAAGCAGATTTGGCAAAGCAGCCTGTCACGCCACAAGAAGAGCTTTTCGTTGGGCAGGTCATTTCCCATACAACAGCGTCTTTTACGCAACGAATGATGAGTTGGTTATTG
>PKZR01000030.1 GCA_003133815.1 Limisphaerales bacterium
CCCCATTGGCGGAATTGTTTAATTTCTTCCAGCGGCAAATCGTAGCCCGTCAAATGCAGCAAACTGTAAAGCAACATTGAACCATGTCCGGCTGAAAGGACAAACCGGTCCCGATTGAACCAATGAGGATTGACTGGATTGTGCTGGAGAAACCGCGTCCACAAAACATAGGCCATCGGCGCAGCACCCATCGGCAAACCCGGATGACCGCTATTGGCTTTCTCCACCGCGTCCACCGACAGGAAACGAATCGTGTTGATGCACAGCTTGTCCAATTGGGCTGGTTCGAGACTTGAAGCCTTTTTTTTACTCATAAATATGATTGTTTCTCCCAATCGGTTTAATGAAATTAAACATCTTCGCGTTGAAATTGTTCCATGATCAGCCACCGTGGGCGAAGTCGGGATAATCCGTCATGCCGCCGTCCACGAAGACCGTGCGCCCAGTGACATAAGAAGCTGCGTCCGAAACGAGCACCACGACCATGCGGGCAATTTCGTCTGGCTCGCCAATTCGTTTCAATGGAATTTTCTCCAGCAGGTCTTTCATGTTTTTGCGATTGCTCCAGACGGAGCGATTGATCGGCGTTTTGATCGCGCCCGGACCAACCGCCAGCACGCGCACTCCGTGAGGCGCGGCTTCCTGGGCCAGAGTTTTGGTCAACATGCTGACGGCCGCCTTGCTCGCCGTGTAGGCGCTATGTCCAGACCAGGCGATTTCTTCATGCACCGAAGTGGTGCTCAACACGACGCCGCTTTTCTGCGGCACCATGCGTTTCAGGGCTTCGTGGGCACAATAGAAAGCGCCAAATAAATTCACCTCGATTACTTCTCGCCACGTAACAATATCGGCTTTCCAAGCCAAGGTGCTCGCGCCATCAATACCAGCGTTGTTGATGAGAATATCTATTCCGCCCCACGCCGCATCCATCTGCCGGAACAATTTTCCGACTGCCCTGGGATCGGAAACATCCGCCTGAATTGAGATTGCTTCGCCGTGCTTTTTTGTGATCGTCTTCACGAGCGCAACCGCTGCTTTGGGATGGCCCACATAATTGATCGCCACTTTTGCGCCGGCTTCGGCCAGAGCCAGTGCAATCGCCGCACCGATGCCGGAATTGCCGCCCGTGACGAGCGCGCGTTTGCCTTCAAGTGTGATGTTCATGATCGTCCTTTGTTTTTGTCATTTGGTTTCTGCGCGTTCAATACCTGCATTCGACGACTGTTCTTTCGACAGCCGAAGTTGAACAATATTCGGCGGAAAGGGAATGTTACAGGCCCAGCTAATGGCCACTTCGAGCTTGCGACTGAACGTCGGCAGTTTGAATAAATAAATTCCCCGCCATAAAAACCACGCGATGAAGCCGGACAGTTTGACTCCGTAAATCACCGCCACCGCGTTGCGATGGCCGATGCTGGCGAGCATTCCGCGCGGATGAAAATTAAATGGCTTCGTCGTTTCGCCGCGCGTGACGCATTGAAGATTTTCAGCCAACTGACGCGCCTGCTGCACTGCGAATTGCGCTGTCGCAGGGCTTGGCCGGCCATCGTAGGCGTTGGGAATAAACGCACAGTCGCCAAGACCCCAGAGATTGGCCGTGCCACTCACCTTCATGTCCGGGTCGGTCTTCAGCCGGTCTTTTTCCAACGTGAGACCCAAGCCTTTGATCAGCGGATGTGTCTCCGTGCCCACCGTGCAGACAATCATTCCCGTCTCGATCCGCTCGCCTGAAGTCAGATGCACCGCGACGGAGTCAACTTTTTTAGCCGACGTTTCCAATCGCACTTTGATTCCGTTTTGCCGGAGTTTCCTCAATGTAAATTTGGACAGTGATTCGTGATGCAACTCCGGCAACAATTGATTGCCCTCCTGCAACAAAACAACGTGCGGGGTTTCATGCTTCAACTCTGGATAGAACCGGCGGATCGCCCGCATCAAATCCGCAATATGTCCGGCAATCTCCACTCCGCTGAAGCCTCCGCCAATGACGACCACGGTGAGCAGCCGCTGGCGCACCTCCGCATCCGGCTCGGTCGCGGCGGCTTCAAAGTTGCCGATCAAATCGTTGCCCATGACGATTGCGTCCATGACCGTTTTCAACGCATAGCCCCGCGAAGCAAGTCCCGGAATTTCCTCCAGATTTGCCGCAGCACCACACGCCAGCACCAACTGCGTGTAGCGCATTGAAGCCACTGTTCCGTCCCGGCGAAGATAATGCGCCTCGTTTTTTTCGCGATCAATCCGGCTGACGCGCGCCTCCAGCCACTTCGTGCGCCACGTCAACTGCCGGCCCGCAATGACGACATGCAGCGGAGAAATAGTTCGCCCTACCACTTCCGGGAGCATGGGCGTGAAAACCAAATGATTGTCAGCGCTAAGAACAACAATCTTTATTTGTGTCGGCAGCAAGCGTTCGAGGCGTTGCGCCAAAGTCACTCCGGCAAAACCGCCGCCCACAATCACAATCCTTTCGGAAAGGTCTGGCGCGATGGCTTCTCGTTTCTTCATGTTCAAGCGACCGTGGCGATTCCGACCACGCGACACTCTGAAAATTTTATCTTTTGGACGCGGAAAAATGAATGGGGTGAATACCCCATGAAATTTTTGGAACTACTTAACGACCGTCGTCTCCACTTCCCAACCGCCGCCGAGGGCGCGGTAAAGTTGCACGACCGCTAGTAGTTGATTGAGTTGAAATTGCACCAGCGAATTTTCCGCTGGAAAAAGCAACTGCTGTTCCTGCAAAACTTCATAGTAATCCGCGTGGCCCATGCGATAGCGCTCCATCGAGATTTTCACGGCTATTTTGTAGGCTTCAACGGCACGGCCTTGTTCCGTCCGTGCGCTGGCGGATTTTTCACGCGAAATCAAGGCATCAGAAATCTCCTGAAAGGCATTCAACACGCTGGCTTGATACTGCAACGCAAATTGTTCGCGCACGGCGCGGGCTTGCGCATATTGCGCGCGAAGCTGGCCGCCGTGAAAAAGCGGTCCGGTCAGACCGGCCGCAATGCCCCAGGCCACATCCCCGCCGGAGGTGAACGCGGAAAGTTCCGGGCTGACTTCGCCAAACAACCCCGTGAGATTCAGTTGTGGGAAAAAATTAGCTTTCGCCACGCCGACTTCTGCGTTGGCCGAACGCAATTGCTGTTCGGCTTCGCGGATGTCCGGTCGTCGTTCCAGCAACTCGGACGGCAAACCGGACGGCACCTCCGGCGGCACTTGTTTTTCGAGCGAAGCATTTCCGCGCAGAATTGCGCCGGGATTTTGTCCGAGCAAAACGCTTAATTGATTTTCCTGCAAAGCAATCTGTTGTTCGAGTTCGGGAATCGTCGCGGCGGCCGCGTCCATCAGCGCTTCGGCAGACGACGTTTCCAGTTTCGACGCTACGCCGCCTTGCAACCGCTCGTTGAAAATGTTCAGGCTTTCGCCGAATGAATTAGTGCTTTCTCGCGCAATCTCAAGCTGCCGATCCAGCGCGAGCAATTGAAAATAATTTTGCGCGACTTCTCCGATGAGCGAAATCATCACGTCGCGCCGGGCTTCTTCGCTCGCAAAGAATTGCGCGCGGGCGGATTCATTCAGCCGGCGAATGCGTCCCCACAAATCAATTTCCCACGAGGCGTTCACGTCGGCTGCAAAAACATTGCCAATCGTGCCGGTAGGTGACGGGGTGTTTCCGCCGCCGACATTTTGCCCGCGGCTGGCATTTGCAGCGTAATCCAATTGCGGGAAAAATCCGGCACGCGCTTCCGCTGCCATCGCGCGCGCCTGCTCAACACGCGTGACGGCGATTCGTAGATCGTAATTGTTGGTCAGCGCGGTGCGAATCAGAATTTGCAACGTGTCATCTTGAAAAACCTGCCACCATGGCAGGCTGGCGAACGAGTTTGTGGAAATTGTGGTTTCGCCGCGAAACGCCGCCGGCGCATTGATGGGCGGACGTTTGTAATTGGGTCCAACCGCGCAACCGCCAACTAAAATCCAAAGCCCAAAGCCCAAAGCCCAAAGCCCAACGGCGCGAGCCTTTGGCAGATTTAGGGCATTGAACATGAGGCTTTGGATTAACTTTTTCATCCGTTCGGCTCCGGCGGTTTTGCCGCATGCTCTGCCCGGGTTTTCTTGCTGAAACGCGCCGCGACTTTTTCAACGACGGAAAACGTGACCGGCACAATGAAAATGTCCACGAAGGTTGCGCCCAACATGCCGCCGATGACGACGGTGCCGAGGGTTTGGCGCGAAACACCACCAGAACCGGATGCGAGCCAGAGCGGAACGCAGCCGAGAATAAATGCAAACGACGTCATTAAAATCGGGCGCAGCCGGATTCGCGCGCCGGTCAGCGCGGCTTCAGCAATCGGTTTGCCTTTTTCGTATTCTATTTTGGCGAAGGAAATGATGAGGATGGCATTTTTGGCGGCGAGGCCGATCAGCATGATCAAACCAATTTGCACATAAACATTGTTTTGAAAGCCGCGCAGGGTCAATGCCAGGAACGCGCCCAAAATGGCCGTGGGCGTGCCGAGCAAAACACCCACGGGCAGCGACCAGCTTTCAAATTGCGCGGCGAGAATCAGAAAAACGCACAGGACCGAAAGACTGAAAATGAGCACGGGCGAAACGCCGGCCGCCGCTTGCTGTTCCTGGAAGGACATGCCGAAATAATCATGGCCGATGCCCGGCGGCATCGTTCGCTTGAAAACTTCCTCGAGCGCTTTCGTTGCCTGGCCGGAGCTGTAACCGGGCGCGGCCGCGCCGTTGATTTGCGCGCAGGTATATTCGTTGTAGTGCATGACAAATTCGGGGCCGGTGCGATGTTGAATTTCCGTGAACGCCGAGAGCGGAACGGCTTGTCCCTGATTATTGCGCACGTAAAACTGCAAAACATTTTCAGCGCGGGCGCGATATTGGTCTTCGGCTTCCACATAAACCTGCCATTGCCGCCCAAAGCGGTTGAAATAATTCACAAAGTTTCCACCCATGAAAGTTTGCAGCGTGCTGTAAACGTCATTGAGCGGAACGCCCAGTTTCAAAACTTTGTCACGGTCCACCTTGACGAACACCTGCGGCACGCTTGGCAGATACGTCGTCATGATGCCGGACAATTCAGGACGCTTGCGCGCGGCGGCCATGAACTTGTCCAGGTTTTGCGTGAGAAAGGCCGGGTCCTGGCTGCCGGAGCGGTCTTCCAGCATCATGGTGAAACCGCCGGACGTGCCGACGCCGGGAATGGACGGCGGTGAAAATGCTGCCGCCGTCGCCTCCGGCAGCTTGGCCAGTTCGGCGTTGAGGTGCTTGTTGATCGCCGTGATCTGTTCCTCGGATTTTGTCCGCTCGCTCCAAGGTTTGAGCGTCACGAAAAAGAAGGCGTTGTAAGTGGCCTGCACCTGACTCAGCAGGCTGAAACCTTCGACGGTGGTGCAATATTTAACGCCCGGCGTGCTTTGTATGATCGCCTCAATTTTTTTGCAAACAGCGTCGGTGCGTTCGAGCGACGCGGCGTAGGGCAGTTGCGCGACGGCAAAAATGTAGCCCTGGTCTTCCACCGGCAGAAATGCGCCCGGCAACCGCGCGCCGAGCAAAAGCGCGACGGTTAGAATCATCGCGAGCATGATGATGGTGAAAAGGCTTTTACGGATCAGCGTGCCGACGACTTTGAGGTAACCATCGCGCGTTTTATCGAAGACACGATTGAACCAGTCGTAAAACTTTCCGAGCGGTCCGCGCTTTTTATTTTTGTCCTTTGGTTTGAGCAACATCGCCGCGAGCGCGGGACTCAGCGACAGCGCGTTGAACGCGGACAGCATCACGGAAATCACAATGGTCAGCGCGAATTGCTGGTAAAGCCGACCGGTGATGCCCGCGATGAAAATGGTCGGAACAAAAACCGCCGCGAGAATGAGCGCGAGCGAAACGACCGGGCCGGCGACTTCTTCCATCGCCTTGAGTGCGGCGTCTTTGGGCTTCATGCCGTCATCGATATGCCGTTCAGTGGCTTCGACGACAACAATGGCGTCGTCCACCACCAGCCCGATGGCCAGCACGAGTCCAAATAGAGACAGCGTGTTGATGGAAAATCCAAGCGCCGGAAACACAATGAAGGTGCCCACCAGCGAAACCGGCA
>PKZR01000115.1:0-21700 GCA_003133815.1 Limisphaerales bacterium
AAGGGCGCATGTGGGCGACCTGGTTTCAGGGCACCTACGAAGAATTCATCAAGGGCAACGACGAGGGGAAATTGCGTCGGCTGTTTGCCAATGAAAAGATCCGGGCATTGATCAGCGCACAGCCGAACATCCGCTTTTGCGTGAAGGACGACGAGAACAAGTTCTGGAGCGGCAGCGGCTTTCCGCAGGGTGTGGACGAACTGTATTTCCAGACCGGCGGAATCATCAAGGACATTGACCGGTTGAAGCAGTTGTATGATTTGTTTTCCGAAACGCTGGATGAATTGTGCCGGATGGGTTCCTCCTACGACAAATCTCCCGGCGTGAAGCTCTGAACCAGTAGCTTGTGCCCGTCGGAATCAGGGACGACGCCAAGCATCACTGCCGGGCCATTTTCTTTTGGACGCTTTCGACATTAGTATATTTATTTTCGGCGAACGTGTTGTTCAATGTGTTTTAAGCAAGCTTCAGCTAATCCATTTACAAGTTTCGTGATTTGTTCCTCGCTCAACTGGATTTGGTAAACATCGCCGAAACTTAATAGCTGATTGTTACCATACACTGCTTGCACATTGTATTGATGTTTTTGGAACGTGAAATTGAACCGACACACATCGTCGAAAGTATTCGTTCCAGCTTTTTTGAAACCATTCCAGTAAAAGACAAGCTGAATTCCAGCAATGAGGATTCCTTGCTGTGTTCGATGACGCTCAATCCGCTCAAGAACATCATTTTTGGTTAAAGGTGGCTGCGTCTGCCATTGAATTTGACTCGTAAATTCTGCATTAGCCCATAGCATAACTGTAACGTCCGATGAATTTTTACTGTATAGGTCATCAAATTGGCTGAGCTTTCTGACTAAACGATTGAAGCACGATTTTACAGAATTTGAGAAAAACTCTGTTTGAATTTGTGCGTTTAGTTCAAGTGGTTCTGCGATATTGCTCAGTTCTTGTTTGAGCAATGCAATTTTCTTGTCAATGTCATCATAATCTTCAATGGGTTCGCCTTTCGCGCCGCGAAGATAAAGGTTTTCGGCATCAATTAGATTTTCGCCAATAAATGATACTATGGCTTCATTTTCACCTGCATCCGCTCTGCGCAATGCGGCGATGTAAGGATCTCTGTTTTGTAGTTTGATTACCACCGGCGGAAATCCCGCGCGCATCAAAATCAAATTCATCAGGATTCGCGCCATCCGGCCATTGCCGTCGTCGAACGGATGAATTAAAGCAAACTGATGATGAAACAAAGCGGCGTGAAAAAGCGGATGCAAATCGTTCTTGGCATCCTGCTGGCGATGCCATTCAACAAGGCTCGCCATTTTTGCCGGCACGTCTTCGGGCAAAATGTAGTGATGGATTTCTCCGGATTTCATGCGGACGAAATTTGGTTCGGTCTTGTAAAGGCCCAACTGGACTTTCTTTTTTACAATCTGTCCGTCGGTCGTAACCGCATCGTTCTCGTAAGGTTCTTTCAGTAAGATTTTGTGCATCTCCCGGATTGCAGCTTCCGTGAGAATTTCTTTTCGCTGAATGAACAATTCAAGGAATGTGATGAGGTCATTGTGGCCTTTGATATCCAGATGATCCTTCATCGGCTTGCCATTTGCTGTCAAGCCTTCCAATAGAAATGCGCGCGTCTCGCCAAGCGTCAGTGAATTGCCTTCGATTGCATTGGAGTGATAATTCCAGTCGAGCCGGAATTTTTGCATGATGCGACGCTCGACTTCCGGCTTGAGTGGCCGGAGTTTGTCTATTTCCGCTTTGAGAGCGTCAGCTTGTGCAATGAGTTCGTTTGCCTGCATGGTTAATTTCTATCAAATCCCAAATGCGGAGGCAATCTATCCATTCAATCGCCCAGCATAGTCAATTACTTTCCATCGTCGGCTAAATCGATTTTCAACAGGAACGGCGCGGCGGCGTTTTAATGCCGCACCGCATACGCGAACCGGATCGTGACAATTCGCAGCGTGAACCAGAACGCCTGCCAAAAATGGTTGCGCGGGATTATGGATTCATCGCGCTTGGCACGGCGGCACGCAATGGCTTGGGAAAGAAATGCGGAGGTCAACGGTGCCAGCGCAAGGTTTGCAATCCGCAATGCCGGATGAGTGATCCATGTGCGGTTCAGGAACAGGATGGAAATGTAGGACAGTCCGCAGCCGACGATGAACCACATGAAACATTTTCCTGCGAGCGATCTCGGCCATTCGTTTGGGATGATCCAATCCATAGGCCCATAGCCAAGTATTTCAAAAAGAAATTCAAAGCAGCCTTGAAGGATGGCGATGAGCAGGTCTTCCATAAAGTTTCAAACGTCCGACGCCATCAATCTGAACCATTGCAAGCCATTCAAACAAGCTGGAAATGGGGTTCACAGGCTGGAGGAAGCATCTTTGATGGCCAAAAAACCACACATTTGACGGCTTTTGACTCTAAATGGCTGCAAATAAATGCCTTGGCTTGCTTCGACACCTATTTCCGGGAGCCGGAAATTGCCATCGACGTCGTCGAGACCCATTTTCGGGAGCCGGAAACCGGTCTCGACGTTGTCGAGAGCCATTTCTGGGAGCCGGAAACCAGTCTCGACGTTGTCGAGAGGCATTTCCGGGAGCCAAAAACTGGTCTCGACGTTGTCGAGAGGCATTTTGGGAAGCCAAAAACTGCCGTCGAACACGCCGGGACGGATTTTTTGGAGCCAAAAATTGGGCAGAACGTCGTTTTACTTGCCGGTCTGCGGGTCCGGCTGGATGACCTTTTTCTCCTCCAGCTTTTCCAGCTTGGGCGCTATGACCACCTGGCAGTAGCCGGCGTTGGAATTGTTGTCGTAGTATTGCTGGTGGTAGTCCTCGGCCTTGTAGAATTTCTTGAGCGGCACGATTTCCGTGACGATGGGGTTTTTGAAGCCGGCCTGAGCCACGATCTTTGAATTCTCGGCAATGGCCTTCTGCTTGTCGTCGCGATACAGGATGATGGAGCGGTAGGAGGTGCCTTCGTCCGCGCCCTGCCGGTTCAAGGTGGTGGGGTCGTGCGCCTGCCAGAATACTTCCAGCAGCTTGGCGTAGGAAATTTTCGCCGGGTCGAAGGCGATCTCCGTCACCTCGGCATGTCCGGTGGTCTCGGTGCAGACTTCCGGGTAGGTGGGGTTTTCCGTGGTGCCGCCCGCGAAGCCGCTGGTGACGGAGACGACGCCGGGCAGGCGTTCAAAGACTGCTTCCATGCACCAGAAGCAGCCGCCGCCGAGGTCGGCGATTTCAGTTTTGTTGGTGGAGGTCAATTCGGGTTTGCTCATAATTTGTTGTTGTTGCGGCTGGGCATCTGCGCGGCGCGAACAGGACAGGCCCAGTGCGGCGGCGGCCAGCAGGATCCAGGACAATTGTTTCATACTGATGGGATGTCCTGTCGCGGGGTTTATTCCAATCTCATTCGCCATCAAAATTCGGTTTCGGGGTTGTCCAGCTGTTTGCCGGGCGGCAGGTCGGCGTATTTCTCAAAATGCTCGGGTCGCAGCGGCTCGGAAATGGCGTGCTCGGCGTTGAACCATTTGCCGAGGTCGATGAGCTTGCACCGCTTGGAGCAGAACGGACCGTAATCGCCGGCAAACCAGTCGCCGGATTTTTTGCAGGTCGGGCATCTGGCCTGCGGGTTGTTTCTATTTGGTTTCGGTTGCAATCGTTTTGATGCTGCTGACAACGTTGATGGTGTCGTCCGCCGATGCGCCGCCGTCCGTCAGGATTTTCTGGACGTCGTCAAAAATCTTCTGCTGCTGTTCGGCGGAAAGGTGCGAGCTGTTGAAGATGGCGTGGATTTCCTGCGCGAGCTTTGCGTGCTGCGGCTTCAAGGCGTCTTTGCCGACAACGGCCGACGCGAGGTTGTCGGCAAGGGCGGAGATGGTGCTGTCAGAAGGCTTGGTGCCCATGGGGGCGGCGGTCAGGTCGGTGAGCAGCAGTTTCTTTTGCGGGGAATCAGGTTTGACCTCGGTCAGTTTGCCGATGGCGTCGAAATCAATGCGCAGGTTGGAGATGTTTTTGAGCGTGGCCTCGAGCACGGGATTGGGCGGCGGGGCAGGGGGAGTGCTCTGCTGCGGTGGCGGGGCGGGCGGCGGCGTGGAGCCTTGCGGCGGCTGACCGGCGGCGACGTTTCTTGCCTGGTTTAAGGCGGAGGTATAAACGTCAGCAAACGCGAAGTTCGCCGCGGTAATTGCGCAGAGAATCATGGCGGTTGTTTTCATAACTCATTGATTGGCTATCAGCGGGTGGTTTGCGGACAAAGCCTGGATGTAATCTTCAAGGATGTTTTCCGTCTCGCCGAGCACTGGGTCAACGGGCTGCGTCTTCGTGATGACGTCGAGGGGATGTGAACCGGCTATATCAGCCGGGTTCAGGGCGATGCCGGTGACGACATCGTTGTTGGTGGTCGTTCCGGTGACGCTGCCATTTTCATTGGCCGCAATCAGCGCGACATTATCGTTTGTTGTAATCAGCACGTCAGGTGCGGGCAGCGCGGACGAATCGTCGTTGGTGACCGAGATGGCGTAAATGCTTTCGCCCGATAGGGGACGCACGGCGCGTTCGGCCTCGCGCGCCATATCGCGGGCGTAATTGTCCTGACGTTCCTTGATGGCTGCTTGCTCATTCAAGGTGGTGGTTTTGTCTGCAAGAATTTTTTTGAACCGGTCGATGTCCTGCGCGATGTAAACGAAATCCTGGTTCGTGGCGATGCGCGCCTCGGATTGCAGGCGCAGAGCGTCAACGTAAGGCTTGACCAGTTTGAACTTGTCGTAAACAAGGCCCAGCTTGTCGTAATCCGGGGTTTGAATCGTGTCCCAGGGCAGCGGATATTCCAGCGATGTTTCGCCGACTTCATCCGAATAATTCAGGATGTCCGGCAGCACGATGTCCGGCACCACGCCCTTCAACTGCGTCGAGGCGCCGTTGATGCGGTAGAATTTTGCAATGGTGATCTTGATGACGCCCGGGTCGTTGGTGGCGGGCCAAACGAGCGACTCCAGCGGTTTCGGCTGTTGCACCGTGCCCTTGCCGTGCGTGGAAGTGTCGCCTACGACAATTGCGCGCCCGTAATCCTGCAGTGCGGCGGCGACGATCTCCGACGCGGACGCGCTCAGGCGGTTCACAAGGACGACGAGCGGGCCGGCGTAAAGCTGGCCCGGATTAGGATCATCATCTTCGGCAATTTCACCATTCCATGACCGCGCCAGCACGACGGGGCCGGACTTGATGAACAAACCGGTGACCCGGAGCGCCTCTTCGAGCGAGCCGCCGGGGTTGCTGCGCAAATCGAGGATGATGCCGCCGACATTTTGCTCCTCAAGTTTCCTGACCAGCTTGGCGACGTCAACCGACGCGTATTTGGGCGTCAAGTGATCCTTGTCGTTGGACAAATCCGTCGGGAAATAAAATTCCGGAAGGTCAATCACCCCCAGGCGGTTTGTGCCGCCGTGGCCGTCGGGTGAAACAATCAATTCCGCCCTGGCTTGGGAGTCTTCGATTTTGATTTCGTCGCGGACCAGGCTCACAACACGGCGAGCGGTTCGGTCCTCCACCGGGCTGATGGTCAGACGCACCTGCGTTCCCTTCGGGCCGCGGATGAGCTGCACAACCTTGCCAAGTTCCATGTCCACGACATCCACCGGCGGCTGGTTCGTCTGCGCTACGGCCACGATTTCATCACCGGGTTTTAGCAGTTTGCTTTTTGCCGCAGGGCCGCCGAGGACGAGAGAGCTGATTTTGCAATATCCGTCCTCCTCACCCAGCTGCGCACCGATGCCGAAGAGACCCAGGCTCATCTCGACTGAAAACTGCTGCGCATGAGCCGTGTTGAGATAATCCGAATGCGGATCGTAGGCATGAGCGAGGGCGTCGAGATAGGTCTGCAAAATGTCGGTGCCGTCCCAGTTCGTAGCCATGCTCCACAGCCAGCGGTAATGCCGCGCGAGATGGTCCCGGATATCCGTGTCGGCGGATTTCGGCAGCGGCAGGATGGCCTCGCGATTGGTTGGAGAAATCTCCCGGGTCAGTTTCTCCTGCAAATACTGGAAGCGCACCTCGTCGCGCCAGAGCGCTTTCGCATCGTCCAGATCCTTCGGATAGGGCGCGTGACGGCGGTCGGTCAAAATGCGGTCGTCGCCGGTGAACTTGAAGTCACCCTTTTTCAGCACATCCTCCGCATAAGTCGCGTGCTGCTCGAATCGGTCCAGATAACGCTGGAAAATGTCATACGCAGGCGTAAGGTCCGAACGCCCCCGGCTGCCGATGGTGAACAGGTCCAGGTTGGTGCGGTAATGCAGGAACCCGTCAATGTCCGATTGCAGGAAATTCTCGCGGTTCGGGTCGAGTGCCTCCAGATAGCCGTCGAAAAACTTCTTGGACATCTCCGAGTCCAGCGGCGCCTGCGAGTAATGATACAGCGCCAGTTGTTGGGCCGCCACATACGCAATGCGCCCATCGCTTGGCCCCGGCAGGACGCCGGAGGACAGCAGGTTTGAATGCGAGGGCGCATCTTTCACGGAGGCGCAGGCGGTGGCGATCAAAATGCAGACTGCCACGGCGCATGCGAACATCGCGAAGATGTGTATTTTATTACGAAAGATAATCATTGGCACAAGTTCGACCAAGTATAGCGCAATTCGTTCAGTAGGGGAAACAATTTGAATGGTTAGCGCCCAACGCGGGCTTCATTGACGGCTTTCCCAGCCCCCTTCGCCGCGTTTTACCACCAAATGGCAGAACTATTCCGCCAGACCGCCGGGGAACCCTGCCATTTGGCAGAGTTGCTCTACCACTTGGCAGAATTACTCTGCCAAACCGCCTTTTCCGTCAAAGGCACCCCATTTCCGTTCAGTTAAACAACTAAAATGCAACATATTATGGCAATAATCCAATACTTCATGCCCAAACAGCAGGCACCCTGCGTCCGCGCAGGACGCGGAGATGCTGGTGTATTAAACGTGGACGAGGAGGAACCGGCTGGTGCCGTTGAATTAAACGTCCTTGCGCGGGAACAGCGGCGCGGGTTCGCCGATTTTATGGCCGGATTTTAGTTTTCCCCAGACTGCCTCGGAAAATTTGACGGGCGATTCGTTCAGGCCGAGCTGTGCGTAAATCTTCAGGGCCGTTCCCGGCAAGAACGGCTGGAGCAGAACGGCGAGGACGCGGCAAGTCTCGGTGAGGTTATACAAAACCTCGTCGAGCCGCTGCGATTGCGCCGGGTCTTTGGCGAGCTTGAACGGCGCGGTCTGGTCAACGTATTGGTTGGCGCGCGTGACGAGCCCCCAGATGCTCTGGAGGGCGGCCTGAAGCTGGTTCTGTTTCAGCAACGCGCGGGTCTCGTCGGCAGCTTTCGCGGCGTCGGCGGCAAGTTCGTCCGACTGCGCTGGAACAATCCCGTTGCGATAACGCTTGAGCATGGAGAGCGAGCGGTTCACTAGGTTGCCGAGGCCGTTCGCGAGTTCAGCCTGATAACGCGAGCGGAAGCCGGCGTCGGTCCAGTTTCCATCCGGGCCGATGTCGAGTTCGCGCAAGACGTAAAAGCGGAATGCGTCCAGACCCCATTCATCAATGACTGCAATCGGCTCGACGATGTTGCCGGTGCTTTTGCTGATCTTTGCGCCGTCCTTCTGCCACCAGCCGTGGACGAGAATTTGTTTCGGCAGCGGCAGGCTCATGGCCTTGAGCATGATCGGCCAGTAAACCGCGTGAAATTTCAAGATGTCCTTGCCGATGACGTGGATGTCGGCGGGCCAAAGGCTTGCACCTCCTGTCACCGCGCTGTCGCGCAAGGACACCGCGTCACGAACGGTTTTATCTCCATGCGCGGCGGGAATGGAAATGTAATTCACCAGCGCGTCGAACCAGACGTAGGTGACAAAATCCTTGTCGAAGGGCAGGGGAATGCCCCAGTTCAATCGCGCCAGCGGTCGGGAGATACACAAATCTTCAAGCTTGTTGTTTTTGAGGAAGCCGAGGACTTCGTTGCGGCGATAGGAAGGCGCGATGAAATCGGGGTTGGCCTCGATGTAGTCAATCAGCCATTGCTGCTGCGCGCCGAGCTTGAAATAATAATTGTCTTCCTTGAGTTCGACCACTTCGCCATAGCTCGGATCGAACGTGCCGTCGGGCCGGCGGTCTTTTTCGGTCAGAAACGTTTCTTCCTTGGCCGAATAAAAGCCGGTGTAAGTCGCCTTGTAAAAATGCCCGGCGTCGTTGAGCTTCGAGAGGATTGCCTGGACGAATTCTTTGTGGCGCGGATCCGTGGTGCGGACAAAATCGTCGTTGGTCAGTTCCAGTTTTTTGGCGAACGCCAGCCAGTCCGCCGCCAGCGCGTCGCAATATTCCTGCGGATTTTTTTTCTCGGCCTGCGCCGCCTGCTGGACCTTCTGGCCGTGCTCGTCGAGGCCGGTCAGGAAAAAGACTTCCTGGCCGAGGCTGCGNNTGCGGCTGGCCGTTCACGTAGTCAATCGCCGTGGTGATGTAAAACCGTTTGCTCATTATCGAATTGCCAGTGTGGCTGACAAATGCGGCGATGGCAAACGGGAATCAAGGGCGTGGCGGCTTCCTGGCAGGGAGATGCGGACAAAAAACTTGAATCATTTCCAGCTTCCTTTCCCTCACCGCCCGGAAAATCAGCCTGCGATTTTGTAGGCGAAATAGACGCTGACAATCATGGATAAAATAAACATCCCCGCCATGTCGCCATACATGAGATAAAGCGTTCCGAGCGTGGCCAGCAATGCAATCGACCCTGAAATGATTCCAAGCGACGTGGCGGTCCCCTTGTAAAGAATTCTCGCGCCCAGGCCGGTGAGCGCACCGATGCCCGTGCCCATCAGCGGAAAACGGAAGTCCGCCAATATAAAAAAACCATACATCAGTCCTGCGCCCAAGGCCGCGCCCAAAACGGCTCCCACAATTCCAAGCCCAAGGTTAAATTCATTTACCGGCTTCACGTTTTGAACAACAGGCGCAACCGGCCGCATCGGCACGGGCCTTGTAGGGGCAGCCAAAGGCGGCGGAGAATTGGGAGGCACAGGCGCTGTCTGATTTATACGCAATCCGCCAACCGGCGCAGCTGCCGCCACGGGAATCGCCATTGCCACGGGAATTGGCGTCTGCTGGCTGGAAAAAGTTTGAGCTATGACGTTGTTAGCCGTTGAAGTTCCGTCCACGCCACAATGTGGGCAACTCACTGTCACCGGCATCTGGCCATTGACCGGTTCGACGTCAAACTTGTATTTCTGACCGCAATCGCAGGCGACTTTCACTTCCATAAATATCCTTTCTGAATCTGCGGACGGCTAAATGATTGATGAATGAAAGCATAAATATCGTGAGAAAATCTGTCCAACCTGAATTTACGCTTTTCTTTCCCGTTCCGCACCTTAACTTGCGCAGACGCAAATGGGATTAAAACTGTTCAACACGCTCTCGCGCTCCATCCAGGATTTCGCGCCGCTCACTCCGCCAAAAGTCGGGATGTATTGCTGCGGACCGACCGTTTATGACTTCGCGCACATCGGCAACTGGCGCACATTCGTCTTCGCAGATTTGGTGCGGCGTTATTTGGAATTCAAGAATTTCCAGGTAACCCACGTCATGAACATCACGGACATCGAGGACAAAATCATCAAACGCGTCCGCGAAACCAAAACCACGCTGCCGGAATTCACCGGGAAGTTTGAATCGGCGTTCTTCGAGGATTTGAAGACGCTGAACTGTCTTTCGCCGCATCAAACTCCGCGCGCGACGGAACACATTCCCGAAATAATTTCGCTCATCGAAAAACTCATCGCTCGCGGCATCGCCTACAAGGCCGCCGATGGCTCGGTTTATTTCAGCATCGAGAAATATCGCGGCTTCGGCTGCAATTACGGCCAGTTGCTCAAACTGAACTTCAACGAGATGCGCGCCGGCGAACGTGTGAAGAGTGACGAATATGCCAAGGAATCCGTCGCCGACTTCGCGCTCTGGAAATCGCGCGTGCCGGACGACGCCGACATTTTCTGGCCAAGTCCTTTCGGGGAAGGCCGGCCCGGCTGGCACATAGAGTGTAGTGCGATGAGCATGAAAATTCTAGAAGCAAGCTTCGATATCCATCTGGGCGGCGAGGATTTGATATTTCCGCATCACGAGGACGAAATCGCCCAAAGCGAAGGAGCGACCGGCAAGCCGTTCGTGAAATACTGGCTGCATGGCGCGCATCTTCTTGTTGAAGGAAAAAAGATGAGCAAGTCGCTCGGAAACTATTTCACACTGCGCGATCTGATGGCCAAAGGTTTGAGCGGTCGCGAAGTCCGTTATCTACTGATCACCGCGCATTACCGCGAGACATTTAATTTCACGCTCGAGGGTTTGGCAGGCGCGAAGACTGCGCTGGCGCGCATTGACGAATGTGTCGGAAAACTGAGCGAAATCGCAGATAGAACAAATGCCGCGCCAAATTCAAAAATTTTGGAACAATTTTCTGCCGCGCTCGACGACGACCTGAACATTTCCGCCGCCTGGGGCGAAATTTTCAAATGGGTTACTGAAACAAACAAACGCATCGCGGAAAATTCCTTGCAGGCGGCAGACGCAGCCGCATCATTGGCTGCGTGGCACATGATTGATTCTGTTCTTGGCGTTGGCACAAAGAACGACATTGAAATTCCAGCGGACATTACCGCACTGGCCGAAGACCGCATCGCCGCCAAGAAGTCGAAGGATTTCAAACGCTCGGATGCGATTCGCGACGAATTGAAAGCCAAAGGCTGGGTGATTGAAGATTCGCCTAAGGGATATAAATTGAAAAAATTATGAGGAAAGGTTTGTTCATTACCTTTGAAGGTTCGGAAGGCTGCGGCAAATCCACGCAGGTCGAACTCCTCGCGCGGCGATTGCGCTCGCTCGGCCACCGCGTCCGCACGTTGCGTGAACCGGGAGGCACGCCCATCGGCGAGGAAATCCGCCACACGCTCAAACACAGCCATCAAAACCACGCCATGACTGCCGAGGCGGAACTGCTTTTGATGAACGCCAGCCGCGCACAGCTCGTCCGCGAAGTCATCCGTCCTGCGCTCGACGCTGGGGAAATCGTCTTGAGCGACCGCTTTTATGATTCGACCACGGCATATCAAGGCTACGGACGTGAACTGGATTTGCAGATGATCAAAACCGTGATTGACGTTGCCGTCGGCGAAACGCGGCCGGACCTGACGCTGTTCTTGACGGTCTCGCCGGAAATCAGCGAAATGCGCCGCGCCATGCGCCAGTCCACTCTGCCATTCATGCGTGACCGGATTGAGGAAGCAGACAAAAAATTCTTTGAGCGCGTCATCAAAGGCTACGAGGCCATCGCGGCGTCGGAAAAAAGACGCGTTCGCGTTTTGGACGGTTCAGGCTCGACGGAAAATGTTTGCACTAAAATCTGGGAAGTCGTCGAGCCGGCTTTGCCGAAAGTCGGGCGCTGGTGAACGCGCTTGCCGAATTTCCAGCAGCAATTACTTTACAGCATGATCGAAAACACGATAGGCGAGATTGAAGCGAAGATTCACGGCGCAAATTCCATCAGCGACGAGCGCAAGCGCGAGCTGCTCCAACTGCTTGGCACGCTCAAGTCCGAAGTCGGCGCGCTGTCCAAAACTGACGATGAACGCGCACAAAGCATCGCCGAGTTCGCAAAACTTTCCACTCACGAGGCCACACGCGAAAAACAGAGTCCGCAACTGCGGGAAATTTCCGTAACCGGCCTGCGCTCGTCCGTCGAAGGCTTCGAGCAATCGCATCCCAAACTCGTCCAGATCGTCAACAGCATCAGCAACATGTTGTCGAGTCTGGGGATTTAATCCTCGTTCGGTTCGAGCTTCGCAACCGCCGCCATGATATCATCGGCGATTTGCTGGTAAATTTCTTTCAATCTCGGCTTGGAGCAATCCTTGGCCTCGGCGCGCAATGTTTCAAAATGCATCGGTTTGCCATATTTTACGGCGACTTTTTTCGGACGTGGAAACTTATGATTCCGTCCATATGCCTTGAAAGTTCCAAACGTCCTCACGGGAATCACAACTGCGTTGGATTTGATAACAGTCAGGCCGATGCCCGAACGCGCCGGTTGGAGTTTTCCATCCTTCGTGCGCGTTCCTTCGGGAAATAAAATGATTGCGCCGCCCGCGAGAAGCCGCTCAAGGATGGCCTTTAATCCCGCCGCGCCTCCGCCATCGCGATCCACTGGAACCGCGTTCCACGAACGCAACAGTGCGCCGATGCCGGGGAAACGGAAAAGTGATTCGCGCGCGAGATAGTTGATGTCACGGTTTAAAGCTGATCCGACCAGCGGCGGATCGAGAAAACTCGCGTGGTTCGAGGCCAGAATGACGCCGCCTTGCAGCGGAACGTTCTTCGCGCCGAACACGCTCCAATGGAAATATGTCGCGAACATGGCACGAAAGGCCGTCCAGCCGATGCGGTAGGACAAATTCATTTTGCGGGAAAACGATTGTAAATTTCTTCCAGCAGCAGCTTGCTTGTCTGCTCCGACGTCATGGCGGAATTGTTGATGACCTTGGCCCCAAGCGCAATCATCAGCGGTGCGACCGCGCGCTGGCTGTCGCGCTGGTCGCGGGCGGCGAGATTCTCGTTCACACCGTCGGCGGCGCGGCGCGCGGAACGCTCGGCCAGCGTCGCGTCGAGATAAAATTTGTAGTCGGTTTCGGGAAACACATTCGTGCCGATGTCGCGGCCTTCCATCACGAGGTCGCCGAACTGGATGCAATCGCGCTGCGTTTTTTTCATCCACTCGCGTACCTTCGGCACGGCGGCGACGTGCGCCACGGCGGCGGCGGTTTCCGGCGTACGGATTTCCTTTTCAGGAAAATAGCCGTCCACGAGCAGTTGCACCACGCGCAGTCCGTCTTTCTCGACGCAGCACAAATCAGTTTTCCAGCGGCGGCAGGCGTTGGCGACAAGCTTGGCGTCATGCACATCCACATTTTTCTTCAGGCAATGCCATGCCAGCGTGCGATACATCGCACCGGTGTCCACATAAACATAGCCAAGCGCCTTGGCCACGAGCTTGGCGTTGGTGCTTTTGCCGCTGGCGCTCGTGCCGTCAATGGCAATGACAATGGGATATTTTTTCAATTCCTGATCCTATTCATAATCTTAATCCGCAAACAAATCGTCGCCGCTCAATTTCCTCGTGCGCTGGCCGTCTTTGATCTCCCAAATCTCCGCGCCCAGGCCGTGCGGCGGCTGCGCCGCCAGCTTTTGGAAAAAGTTCGGGAACGTCTTTTTCACGCAGGCGGGATTTTTAATTTTTATGCCGGACACCTTCAATCCAAGAATCGCAAAACACATCGCCATGCGGTGGTCGTTGTAGGTCTCGATCTCCGCGCCGTGCAACGGCGACGGCCAGACCGTCAGCGTGTCGCCTTCCTCGACCACTTTCGCGCCGCACTTGGTCAACTCCGTCCGCAACGCGACGACGCGCTCGGTTTCTTGATGCCGCAGTTTTCCTAAATCAACAAAACTGGCTGGCTTCGTCAAAAAAGGTGCAAGAACAATAGCAGTCATGATGCTGTCACCAAGCTGATCTTTTCTTGAAAGCACACTGCTCGGTGGCCAGAAATGGGAAAATTGACCATCAATTTGCCATCCTGTCGTAGGCCAATTTCTTACAAATACAAAAGAGTTCGGAGTTGAATTTGCATTCTCAAGACAAATTAGAAAATTTGCGCCCCAAAAATAACTTCCGCTGCTCGCATCAGGTTCAATTTGAAATTTTCCGCCACGATGCGGAAACGCTTCAATCATTTTTGAAGTCATCGCCACATACGGCGATTCTTCTGCATTTTCGCCGACAACTTCAACTTTCCATCCGCTAACTTTCGCGCACAACAACAGCGCCGACGCAAATTGCGAACTCTTTTTAATACTTACTCTGCACTTCTTGCCTGGCCTTGGCCCCATGCCGTAAATTCTGATTGGCAACATATTACTTTCTTGAAGCGACTCAATGGCATAACCAGGCTTCGGTGAAGTTGGATGAAGATAATATGCCAATAGTTCGGTATATTTTGGCCTTAACGCGTTAAGCAATTCTGTTTGGGGACGCGCACGCATCCTAGGGGAGCCGTGCAATTCAAAAATGCCCGGTCGAAGACACAAAAAAGCAGTCAGGAACCTAGCAGCAGTTCCGGCATTCCCCACATATATTTTAAGAGGATTTGCACTGCGTCCAGCTTTAGGAATTTTTCCACCTTGACCTTGAATCGTAATGATACGATTACAAACCTCATTGGGATCCTGTTGTATTTTAACTTTAAATCCCAGCTTGCGCATGGCCTCTAACATTATTTCAGTGTCCTCGCTCCAAAGCGCGCTGGTGAGCGTGACTTCGCCGTCCGCGAGCGCCGCGAGAATCAACGCGCGGTTCGTGATGCTCTTCGAGCCGGGCACGGTGATTTCCGCGCGCACGGGTTTGTCGAGCGGCACAATTTCGATGAGGTCAGGAAGATCCATTATTCTGACGAAGTTGAAACGGCCTTCGCGCACCAATTGTCGCGCCGCTGCTTGGCCGTGGTAAAAAACTTTTCAACCGCATCGGCATTGTTGCTTTTGAGTTTGTTTTGAAATTTTTTAAGTTCGGCGACAAAGGTATTCACAGATCGAGATAGGTTTTTGCGATTGGCCAGGGAGATGTCGCGCCACATCTCCGGCGAGCCGGACGCGATACGCGTCGTGTCGTGAAATCCGGTCGCACACAAGGAAGCCTGCGTTTTGGAAAGCACCGGATTCAAAATCAATCCTGCCAGTGCCGCTGCGACGACGTGCGGCAGATGACTGGAACGACTGACGAGCAAATCATGCTCTGCTGGATCCAGCCGCAGCGTTCGTGCGCCGAGCGATTTCCAAAATTGCTCCAGTTTTCGGACGGTGCCGGCATTGGTCTTTTTCGTCGGGGTGACGACACAAACTGCATTAACATACAAATCAGCTCGCGCGGCCAGCACCCCCATTTTTTCCCCTCCAGCCATCGGATGACTCCCGACAAAATGCGCGCCAACACTGGCAACAGGGGGTTCCAGTTCTCGCACAACACCGGCTTTCACGCTGCCGACATCGGTGACAATCGCGCCCTGTTTTAGCGCTGGCATAAATTGTTTTGTCAGCAGCAACATTTGCGCGAGCGGCGTGCAAAGAATAATCAAGTCCGCATTGGAAACGGCGGCAAGCAAATCTGTCGTGGCAAAATCCACCGCGCCGGTTTTTTCGCAATCCTTCAAACTCGCCGTGCGGCGGACGAACCCAGCGACTTCGCGCGCAAGTCCGCGCTGTTTCACGGCCAGCCCTATGGAGCCGCCGAGCAAGCCAACGCCGATAATGGTGATTTTTTGAAACTGCACCAGGTGAGTTTCAAGTTTCAGGTGTCAACTTTCAAGCTTGTTCCTTGTGCGGCTGCAGGCAGGCGTCCATAACTTTTTGTGTCTCCAACGCCCACATCGGCCAGTCGGTGTTGGGTTTGCCTGAAGAAATTTGATCCGCGAAATTACGGAACATGTTTGCCTCCTGTGAAGTTGCCGGGTTGTCGCCGGATTCAATGTGCGGAATTTGATTTAAAACAGGCCGGGCAAAAGAATTGCAGCCGTCGCTGTGAAATTCAGTTTTGACTGTGTCGAAGGCCGGTTCGCCGCGAAAAGGATTCACGAAATCATGGACATTCAGGAGACCTTTGGTGCCAGTAATGGTGACAGTCTGCTGGTTGACCGCCACGAACGAGCAATAAAACCCGGCTGAAACGCCACCATCGAAAAACAACTCACCGGAAAATTCCACAGGCACACCGGCAGGATCATTTGCCGCGCGCGAAATAATTTTGCCTTCAATGCTGCTTGGCATCTGCCAGTTCATCGTCCAGAGGGCAAAGCGAAGGCAATACCAGCCGAGATCGCCGAGGCAGCCGGCGGGTTCGAGCTTGCGGTTGGCGCGTATATTCGCGTGCAAAAAATCTTCCGAACCGAGAAAACTGAAGTGCGACGCAATCCGTTTAATCTGGCCAATGGAGTTTTCGTCATTGAGCGTTTCACGGATTTGTCCGAGGCGGCGGTTGTGCATGAACATCACGCCGTCCATGAACTGCACGTTGTTTTTTCTGCAGGCATTAATCATTTCTTCAAGTTCGCCCATGCTGACGGCGCAGGGTTTTTCACTGATGACGTGCTTGCCAGCCTCCGCCGCGCGCACGACCCATTCCTTGCGCAGGGCGGTTGGCAACGGAATATAAACGGCGTCCACTTCTTTTGACGCGAGCAGTTCTTCGTAACTGCCAAACGCCGTCGGCTTCTTTTCAAAAGGAACTTGGGCCTGACAGTCGGCGATAAATGTTCTGCTGCGCGCAAGGTCGCGGCTGGCAACAGCGACTACCTCGCAGTTGCCGCTGTTAAAGATTGCCTTCCAGTTTTTACGCGCGATGCGCGCCGGGCCAATTATTCCAAAACGTAATTTTCTCATAAATTATTTCGTCGCCTCGTGTACGCGTTCCAAAATCACGTCAGCCAGCTGCGGTTCAGTGCCTACAGACACCGAATACCAGACAAGTTTTCCGGCGCGTTCCGTCGGATTACGCCATGTTGGCTGGCCGGCTGCAAGCCGTTCTTTCACGACCCGGTCGGGTTCGCCGAGCAACACCGGAATGTCTTCGACTGTGTGCAGACCGTCGCTAATGAAAAATGGCACGACGACGATATTTTTTGTTTTCACATTTTCGTGGCAGCCCTTGATGAACGGCGGCTCTTCCATAAACACGGCTTCGACGTTCGCGTAAATTTTTTGTGCGCGGATCAATTCGACCTGCCGCTCGACAGCCTTGCGGGAATTGGCATTTCGCCCAGTGCCATGGCCTGCGATGAGCAGCGTCGTGTCGGAATTCTTAGGCAAGCGCGGGAACGGAAATTTTTCCGTGACTTCTTTTGCCCGTGCCAGAATCACTTTCGTCATCAAATCATGCGAACCAACCGGCGAACAATAATATAATTCTGAATTCTGAATTCTGAGTTTCCGAATTTCGGGAAGACTGAAACCCAATTCCTTCGGGATGATTTCGGTGCTGAAATATCCTTCACTGATGAAAAATGGCACAATGAAAACTCGCGGCGTGAAAATTTCTGCCAGAACTTTTTTGATATTAGGCTCCTGTTTCCAAAAACCTTCGCGCACTTCGGCGAAAATTGTGCGGCGACGCAGTTCCGCCGCGTGCTGCAAGACCGGCGCGGCGGATTCTGTGTTCAGCGTCGTGCCGTGTCCGAGGACTACCAGCACGGCTTCTGAAAGGGAATTGGCTTCCACGCCCAATGAATAGCAGGGTCAGCAAGAAATGGACAAAAATAAATTTGAAACTTTTTGACGAATCCGGCGTCTTATGTTCAAATTGCCGCCGAAATAAGCATAAAGTTAACCAATAACACCATGACAATATTTAAACTCGCCCTGATTGCCGCAGTTTTTGGGTTTGCAGCAGCCGTTTCAGCCCAAGATACACCGCCCGCTACAGCAACTTTGCCACCTGCCTCGACAAAAACTGGCGTGGCGTTCGCAACGGATATCAAACCCATTTTTATCGCGGCCTGCGTTAAATGTCATGGCGAAAAAAAGCCGGGACACGGTATTGTGCTGACCAGTCTTGAAAGCACTCTAAAAGGCGGAAAAGACGGCCCAATCATTGTCGTCGGCGACAGCACCAAGGGTGATTTGATTGCAAGCATTGCGCATACGGGCGATCCGCAGTCTTTCATGCCCAAGGGCCGAAATGCCAAACAACTTACGCCGGATCAAATTGGTTTGATCCGCGCATGGATTGACCAGGGCGCGAAATAATTTCAATTCGAACAAAGAAGGCGCAGTCCGCAATGGATTGTGCCTTTTTAATTTGGCAACGGTGAAAGTGGCGCGCGTTTTTGTTCTCGCAATTTTTGTTGCTCGTGTAAAAGTTCGATTTTGTCCGATTCTGAAATTTCCGGCTGGCTCACCTTTTGCGTCAGCACGGTGATTTGCCGGTCCAGAAATTGGCTCCGCAATTTCAAGGTTACGTCGGCGAGCTGCGTTTCAGGATTTGGAATCATGCGCTCTTCCGCCACGGCTTCGGTGACAAGATTTCGCATTTCGCTGGAATCGAAAGCGTCCAAAAATGCACCCAGACTCTGCCATGTTTCATTACTCTGCGCGGCGAATCGTTGCGAGACAATCTGCCGGACTTGCGGATGCAAAATCCAATTCGCGTCCAAATGCAAAGTCGTCCATGCCACCAAATCATCGTGCAACAAAATCAGTTTGAGCAGATGAAATTCGAGTGCGGATGGACGTGAAAAGGATTCTCCAATCTTTTCTACCTCGTCCTGTTTGCCTGCTGATTGCTCACTTAAAATTTTTTGAAACTCATCAACAATTGATTTGAATGAAAGTCCCAACTTAAAAGTCAAAGCATGAGCATATTTGTCAAAAGTAACTCGATTGCCGGTTTTTTGAAGTTCTTGAAGCATTGATCTCACAACAATCGTTCGGCCTTTGTCGGTCTTCACATCATTTTGAGCGCAAAGACGGGTCAAATAATAATCGAAAAATCCGTCAGCGCTTTCGACAAGTTTGCGGAATGCCTCTGCGCCATTCGCCTTGATGAAGCTGTCCGGGTCATGCGGCTTGGGCATCACGGCCACACGCACGGCTATTTCAGACGCGAGCAAATGATCGAGCGAACGCACGGCTGCGTTCTGCCCGGCTTCGTCGGAGTCGAAACACAAAACTACTTCGTCAACATAGCGCTTGATGATGCGTGCGTGCTGGTCGGTGAAGGCCGTGCCCTGCGGCGCGACAACGTTTTGCACGCCAGCCATGAAACATGCGATCAAATCCAATTGCCCTTCGCAGACGATGGCGGACTGGGCATCGAGTAGCGCCCGCTTGGATTTATCCAAGCCAAAAAAAACTTTGCTCTTGGTGAAAATCGCTGTCTCCGGGGAGTTGACATACTTCGCCGTCTTTTCGTCCCCGGATAAAATGCGCCCACTGAAACCGATTACTCTGCCTTGCTCGTCGCAAATCGGAAACATCAGTCGCCCACGAAAACGGTCGTAGTAATTTCCTGTTTCCTCCTTGCGGATAATCAGTCCGGCTTTTTCGATGAGCGGCAATTCGTGGTTTTTGCTCTTAGCCCAGTTCACCGTGTCTTCCCACGATTCCGGCGCGGCACCGAGGCGAAACAATTTTATCGCCTCGGCAGAAACGCCCCGTTTGGTGAGATAATCTCGCGCCATTTGTCCGGCGGCTTCGTTAGCGAGGCAGTTCTGCCAGCGTTGCGTGATCTGCTCGTGAATTTCGAGCAGTTGATCTTTGAGATGGCGGGATTGCTGTTCGGCGGGATTGTTGTCGAACTCCAGTGGGATTTTCGCGCGCTCGGCGAGCCTGCGCACTGCGTCAACGAAGCCGATGTTTTCGTATTCCTTGACGAATGTGAACACGTCGCCGCCTTTGTGACAGCCAAAGCAATGAAAAATCTGCTTATGTGCATTGACGTTGAAGCTTGGCGTTTTTTCTTTGTGAAACGGGCAAAGAGCGGTGAAATTTGCGCCCGCCTTTTTCAAGGGCAAATACGTGCCGATAACGTCCACGATATCGCTGGCGGCGCGGATGCGTTCGATGGTAGCTGGAGAGATGCCGGCCATGCGCGTTGGTGGCGCGAGCGCCGGTCAGTTGCCGGTTCTCGGCGGGGGTTTGATGTGTTTGACGTCCAGCCGCAGCTTGTCAATCAACAGCAGGCGAAGATTGTTTTTGATGTAATGGCCGGTCACTGATTGCACAAAAATAGCTGCCTGCACATCGTTGAAGCTGGGAAAAAAACTGCCGCTCATTGTGCCGCCTCCGAAATTGGCCCGATCCGTGGCTAATTGTTTCGTGATGTCCGCCTGTGTGTAAACGGGAGCGTTTAACAGGGCGAGCGCGGCCAGCAACATGCACGCAAAACGAATCATTCCCGCCGGCATTCCGAGATAGTATTCGGCGCCTTTAAAAGTGTCATTTTTAACCAGACGCTCGGTGAACAGACGTTTAAGAACTCCGAAGATAAGCACCACAATCAAGCCTAAAGCCAGATATCCCGTGACATCTGAAACCGTGCTGCCCCATGCAAGTTGTTGTGTTAATATATCGGCGATAGACGGATAACCCATTCCGCAGACAATCACCAGCGCGATCCATTGCAACATCGGCAGCAGTTCACGCGACAGGCCATTTCGCCGGCCCCGAATCAGGCCGAAAATCAGAACCGCCACAAAGACCAGGTCAAACCAATTGACCGACAGCCTGCTCGCGAGCGCAGACGCAGAATTTGCCGCAACAGCAATCATGAAATGGAAATTAAAGTTTCCCAGCCGAAACGCGAGCAAAAAACATCCGCAGATCAACTGAATCATAAGCAGGAATTCGAACTTTCGGTGTTAATACTCATGGAATTGCAGAAGTTTTAGTGCAGGGCATTTTAGCGTACTGGTAAGTATTTCGAAGCAGAAAATTAAGATCATTCACCAGAATCCATGAGGCGGACATACCCCCGGAAAGTTCGTTCCAGCCAATTCCGAAACAACGAATAATCACCTTCGGCTGAACCGAATCGAAGTCAACCTTTCTTTGTTGGAAGCCGCGGCGGTTATGCGTTGCGATTGTTATACGTGTGCAGATTTTTGCGAAATTATATTTTCGCGGCTTGCCAATTTTTTTCTTTCAACGCAGACTGTCTCAAACAATAATTAAAACATGAGCAAAGAGGCGAAGCTGGAGCTGGATGGAAAAAGTTTCACGTTGCCGACCGTTGAGGGCAGCGAAGGCGAAAAGGCGATCGACATTTCATCGCTGCGCGCAAACACGGGCTATATCACACTCGACGACGGCTACGGCAACACGGGTTCTTGCACGAGCAAGATTACTTTCATTGACGGCGACAAGGGAATTTTGCGATATCGTGGTATTCCGATCGAGGAAATGGCCGAGAAATCCACGTTCATTGAAACCGCTTACCTGATCATTTACGGATCGCTGCCGAATCACACGCATTTGCGCCAGTTTTCCGACATGCTTACGGAGCATCAATATCTGCATGAGGACATGAAGTTTCATTTCCAGGGATTTCCGATGGGTGCGCATCCGATGGCGATCCTCTCGGCGATGATCAATGCGGCGAGCTGTTTCGATGAAAAAATCATGCGTTGGCAGTGGGGCAAGATGAAGGAGTTCGACGTTATTGTCGCCAAATTGATTTCACAGGTAAGAACGATAGCGGCTTATTCCTATCGCAAATCACGCGGGCTGCCGCTGATTTATCCCAAGAAACACTACAAATACACGGCGAATTTTCTGCATATGCTTTTTTCTTCGCCGTATGAAGATTATGAATTGAAGCCGGAGATTGTGAAGGCGCTGGACTTGATTTTCCTTTTGCACGCAGATCACGAGCAGAATTGTTCCACCTCGACCGTCCGCATGGTGGCGTCCAGCCAGGCAAATCTTTTTGCATCAACGTCCGCAGGTGTTTGCGCGCTATGGGGTCCGCTGCATGGCGGTGCGAACCAGGCCGTTCTGGAAATGCTCGACGAAATTCACAAGACAGGAGACGACGGTTCAAAATTCATCGCGGCGGCCAAGGACAAGAACAGCGGCAAGAAA
>PKZR01000115.1:21758-21909 GCA_003133815.1 Limisphaerales bacterium
GTTGAAATGTTTCCGGTGATTTTTGCGATTGGACGCATGCCCGGCTGGATCGCAAATTACAAAGAAATCATGGAAGAACCGAAGAGCCGCATTTACCGGCCCCGCCAGATTTACACCGGTCCCACACTTAACCATTATGTTCCGCACGAAG
>PKZR01000395.1 GCA_003133815.1 Limisphaerales bacterium
GTTTCCATTTTTGACCCGAAGATTCTCACGCCCGCGCTGGGCGACACGTTCCGCAAGCTCGACCCGCGGCTAATGGTGAAAAATCCTGTCATGTTCGTCACGCTCGTCGGCGCGGCCATCAGCACCGTCGAGATTTTCCGCTCGCCCGGCCAGACCGGATTTGTTTTGCAGATCGCGATCTGGCTTTGGTTCACGGTTCTCTTCGCGAATTTCGCTGAAGCCGTCGCCGAAGGCCGTGGCAAAGCGCAGGCGAAGGCGTTGCGCCAGACCCGCACGCAGACGAGCGCGAATCAAATTTCCGACGACGGAAAAATCAAAACCGTGGACGCCGACTCGCTGCGTAAAAATGATGTCATCGTCGTCCGCGCGGGTGAAATCATTCCTGCCGACGGCGAAATTGTCCACGGCGCGGCGACCGTGGACGAATCCGCCATCACCGGCGAATCCGCACCTGTCGTCCGCGAAGCCGGCGGCGACCGCAGCGCCGTCACCGGCGGCACGCGCGTGCTGTCCGACGAAATCAAGATCCGCATCACATGCAATCCCGGCGAAGGGTTTTTGGACCGCATGATTTCGCTCGTCGAAGGCGCGAGCCGCCAGAAAACGCCGAATGAACTCGCGCTCACGATTTTGCTCGCCGCGCTCACGATTGTGTTCCTGCTCGCGGTCGTGACGCTGAAGCCGCTCGGCATCTATTCCGGCGTGACGTTTTCCAATTCCGTTTTGATCGCGTTGCTCGTGTGTTTGATTCCGACGACCATCGGCGGTTTGTTAAGCGCCATCGGCATCGCTGGCATGGACCGATTGCTTCAACGAAATGTTCTGGCGATGAGCGGCCGCGCGGTCGAGGCGGCGGGTGACGTGGATGTTTTGCTTCTGGACAAGACCGGCACCATCACGCTCGGCAACCGCCAGGCCACGGCGTTTTTGCCGGCGTCCGGCGTGACGGAACAGGAACTTGCCGACGCCGCACAGCTCGCGTCGTTGGCCGACGAAACGCCCGAAGGCCGCAGCATCGTCGTGCTGGCGAAAAACTTTGGCATCCGCGAGCGGGAAATCCACGAACTGTCCGGCGCGCAATTTGTTCCCTTCACCGCGCAGACGCGCATGAGCGGCGTAAATTACGAGGGCCAGCAAATCCGCAAAGGCGCGGCGATGGCGGTGAAACAATTTCTCGGCGGCAACTTGCCGGTAGCTGTCGAGAACGCTGTAGAAAACATTTCACGTTCCGGCGGCACGCCGCTCGTTGTCGCCTCGCAGTCGCGCGCGCTGGGCGTGATTCATTTAAAGGACATCGTGAAGGGCGGCCTGGCCGAACGTTTCAAGCGGTTTCGCGCGATGGGAATCCGCACCGTGATGATCACGGGTGACAACAAGCTGACCGCCGCCGCCATCGCGCAGGAGGCGGGCGTGGATGATTTTCTTGCCGAGGCGAAACCGGAGGACAAACTCGCGCTCATCCGCAAGGAGCAGACCGGCGGACGCATGGTTGCAATGATCGGTGACGGCACAAACGACGCGCCCGCGCTAGCCCAGGCCGATGTTGGCGTGGCGATGAACACCGGCACGCAGGCTGCCAAGGAGGCTGGCAACATGGTTGACCTCGACTCGAACCCGACGAAGCTTTTGGAAATCATCGAAATCGGCAAACAGCTTTTGATCACGCGCGGCGCGCTGACGACATTCAGCATCGCGAACGACGTGGCGAAATATTTCGCCATCATTCCCGCCATGCTCATGGTGACGTTCCCGGTCATCGCGCCGCTGAACATCATGCACCTGCACAGTCCTAACAGCGCGATATTGAGCGCGGTCATCTTCAACGCGCTCGTCATCATCGCGCTGATTCCGCTGGCGTTGCGCGGCGTGAAGTTTCGTCCGCTCGGTGCGGCGCAAATCTTGCAACGCAACCTGCTCATCTATGGCGTCGGCGGCGTCATTGTACCGTTCGTCGGAATCAAGGCGATTGACGTCATCGTCGCCGGCATGCATCTCGCGTAATTCAACCTGAAAAAACTTATGAAAAATCTCTTTGCTGAATTCGGCCGTTCGATTGTGGCGACACTGTTCTTCGCCGTCATTTGTTGCGGCTTGTATCCGCTCGTCGTATTTGCGGCGTCGCAACTGCTTTTTCCACATCAGGCCAACGGCAGCCTGCTCGTGGACAAATCCGGCGCGGTGCGCGGCTCGGCGTTGCTCGCGCAGAATTTTACCGGCGCGCAATACTTCCATCCGCGTCCGTCGGCGGCGGGTGCGAATGGTTATGACCCGACCAGTTCCAGCGGCAGCAACCTCGGCCCGACCTCGTCCAACCTCGTCGCCAACATCACGGGAAACATCGCCACCTACCGTTCCGATAACAACATGGCGACGAACGCGCCGGTGCCTGCCGATGCCGTGACGGAATCCGCCAGTGGGCTTGATCCGCACATCAGCGTGGCCAATGCGGAAATCCAAATTGCGCGCGTCGCCAAGGCGCGCGGGTTGTCCGTAGATCGCGTGCGCGAACTGGTGAAACAAAACAAGGCCGGCCGCGACCTTGGCGTTTTCGGCGAGCCGCGCGTGAATGTGATGACGTTGAACTTCGCGCTCGACCAGTTGCCGCAGAAATAGTTTCCTTGTGGCATGGAATCGCCAGCAATCGAACGTTTGAAGCCGGAAGATTTTCTCCGGCTCATTGAGAAAAGCCGGCTGGGAAAATTAAAGATTTATCTCGGCCACGCCGCCGGCGTTGGCAAGACCTACGCGATGCTCGAAGAGGCGCACCGGCTCAAAAGCGCTGGCGTGGACGTGGTCGTCGGCTGGATTGAATCGCACGGGCGCAAGGAAACGGAGGCGCTCATCGGCGATCTGGAAATCATCCCGCGCAAAAAAGTCCCGCATGGCGACACCACGGTGGAGATTCTTGACGTTCCGAAAATTCTTGAGCGCAGGCCGACGGTTTGCGTCGTGGACGAACTGCCGTTTAGCAACATCGGCGGTTCGTCAAATCCGAAGCGATATTTGGACGTGCAAGAGCTCTTGCTCGCTGGCATCAACGTCATCACCGCGATGAACATCCAGCATCTTGAAAGCCTGCACGACACCGTATTGCGCGCGACCGGCGTGGATGTTCGCGAGCGTGTGCCCGACCGGTTCGTGCTTGAGGCCGACCATGTCGTGAACGTGGATTTGACCGCCGAGGAATTGCGCGAGCGGCTGCGAATGGGGAAAATTTATCCCGCCAACCGGGCGCTTGCCGCGCTGGAAAATTTTTTCACAGAAAACAACCTAAACGAGCTGCGCGAACTGGCGTTGCGCGAAACAGCCAACGCACTGGACCAGCGCCCGCGTGCCGGCACAAAGTCGCCGACGGATGTCAGTGAAAAGATCGCCGTCTGCATCAGCACGAATCCGGTTACGACGGCGAGGCTGTTGCGCTCGACGTCGCGACTGGCAGGGCGTTTGAACCGCGAGTGGATGGCGGTTTATGTTCGGCGGAAAAAGGAAGATCCGCTGCGCATCCCGTCCGATTTGCAGCGGCAATTCATCCAGAACGTCCAGCTCGCGACGGAACTTGGCGGGAGCGTCACGGTTCTGGAAAGCGAAGATGTCTGCGCGGCTCTGCTGAAGTATTGCCACGAAAATGACGTCCATCTTGTCGTGCTCGGTACGAGCGAAAGGAAATGGTGGCAGTTCATGCGTCCGGATGTCCTGGAGTTTTTTATGCACCACGCGCCGGGCATCGACATCCACATCGTTGACCCGAACAACTAAAAACGCGCTGGAAAATATTTCCAGCGCGTTTTAATTTCGTGTTGAAACTTACGTCGTCGTCGCCATTTCCGGCTCTGCTGAATCGAGGAAACCCTGCAAGTGGCGCACACGTGTCGGGTGGCGGAGCTTGCGCAGCGCCTTGGCCTCAATCTGCCGGATACGTTCGCGAGTGACGTTATACATCTTGCCGATTTCCTCGAGCGTGCGTTCGTAGCCGTCGAGCAAGCCGAAACGCATTTCGAGAATTTTCCGTTCGCGCTCGGTCAAGGTCGTCAGCACATCGCTCAATTTTTCGCGGAGCAAACTGTAGCTGGTCACATCCGACGGATTTTCTGCCGACTTGTCTTCGATGAAATCGCCGACGCTCACATCGCCATCGTCGCCGACAGGCGCGTGGAGAGAAACCGGCTGTTGCGCCATTTTCAGCAAAGCGTGGATGCGCGATACGGGCATGTGCATTTCGTCCGCCAGTTCCTCCGGAGTAGGTTCACGGCCAAGCTCCTGCGTCAATTGCTTCTGTGCGCGCCAGAGCTTGTTCATGATTTCAATCATGTGAACCGGAATGCGGATTGTGCGCGCCTGATCCGCGATCGAGCGCGTGATGGCCTGACGAATCCACCAGATCGCATAAGTAGAAAACTTGTAGCCGCGGCGATATTCAAACTTCTCAACGCCTTTCATCAAGCCGATGTTACCTTCCTGGATCAAATCGAGGAATGACTGTCCGCGGTTCGTGTATTTCTTGGCGACAGACACAACGAGTCGCAAGTTGGCCTCGGCCATGTGAGTCTTGGCCTTGAGCCCACGGTCGGCGGCGGCTCGCAAATCCTTGAACGCTTTCAAAAACTCCTCGCGCGGCATCCGCACGAATTGTTCGAGCGTCTGGATTTTCGCGCGCTCGGCTTCAAGCGCGGAGCGGCGTTCAGCGGTGGTGCGAAGTTCCTCGATCTCCTTTATGTGCCGGGCGCTGGCCAGGAATTTGTCGTGGATGTTGCCCGCGACGACAATCATTTCCTCGACGACTTTCTGTTTGTAGAAAAACTTCGCAAACATTTCCTGGAGCTTCGCGCACATTTTTTTCAATTCTTTAGCCAGCTTGTCTTTGCGGCCTTTTTGTGCGGCCTTCTGCCAGTTGAAATACTTCGCATCCACCTTTTGGTCGAACGCGTGCATTTTTTTTATGAGCTTCCGCAGATCTCGAAGGTGTCCGTCGCGGTTAGCGACCTTTTTATCAACAATGACGCGGTCGAAACGCTCCTTCGGCGGCTCGGACAAAAGTTTTTCGGCGATGGCGATGTGTTCCTTTGCTGTGAAACCAAGGCCGTAAATGATCGCTTTCATGGCGACTTCGGCCTCTTCGATTTTTTTACAAATTTCAACTTCCTGCTCGCGCGTGAGCAGGGGAACCTTGCCCATCTGGTTCATATACATCCGGACCGGGTCGTCGAGAATTTCCAGTCGCGCGTCCTCGTCAGCCTCTTCCTGCTGCTGCGGCTGTTCAGGATGCTTTGCGCGTTCGGCGCGTTCCGCCTCGGCCTGATCCATGACGATTTCAACATCCAGGCTGCGAAGCTTGGAAAGCAGTGCGTCGAGATCGTCTGGGCTCAAATTTTCCGGCAGCACGTCGTTGATGTCATCGTAAGTGACGTAGCCATGCTCTTGAGCAAGATGTAGAAGTGTTTTGATCGTTTCCGTCAAATCCACTGTCGGCTGTGCGGGCGCGGGCGTCGGTCCGTTCGAGTGGCCGTTCTGCATACGCTTTTCAGCCTCGGCAATGGAGCCAGCCGTATGTTCGGTTTTTCCATTCGCCGCCGGCTTGTCGACGGATTTTTTTGCATTGCTGGAAATGATAAAACGCCGCCTTACCGGTGCGGTTTTTGCCTTGACGCTTTTTCCGCCGGTTCGACGAGTGTGCAACGCCTTTGCTGACGTGGTTGTTTTTCGCTTCAACATAATTATGAGACCCAAATAAACCGCATTGGTTCAGAGAAATCGCGGCGACTCTGCCTTGCTAAAGGCGGCGGCCTTGGAATGTTCACCGTATTCACTCGCCTGTGAATCTTGGAAACTACGAACTCCAGAAGACTGACGCGGTTCCAGAATAGCTTCTTTTGCACGGAATTCAAGCATTATCTCGCAAGGAAAAGCGACGGCTAAAATCGCTTGGAAACCTGCCGTAAAGCATTCAGGACAAGCGATATAAAGTACTTCTAATCAAATCAAATTTTGCACATCCAAGACATCCTTGCTTATTTGCTCACGCAACTCATTTGGTGAATTGAATTTCTGTTCGTCACGCAGTTTTCGGCCGATTTCAACCACCAATTCTTCGCCGTAAATATCTCCGGTAAATTCCAGCAGGTGGGCTTCGACCCGAAGCTGCGGCTTCCGATTTGCGACGGTCGGACGCAAACCGATGTTGAGCGCGACGCGAAATGTTTTTCCTTTCAGGGTTGCGCAGCCGGAATAGACACCGTTCGGCGGAAGAATCAAATTCGCCGCATCCAGATTCGCCGTCGGGAAACCAAGCTGGCGGCCAAGTTTGTCGCCTTCTATGACGCGGCCTGCTATGGCCCAAGGTCGGCCCAGCATCTGGCTCGCTGCGTCAAAATCACTGGCGCGGATGGTTTCGCGGATTCGCGTGCTGCTGACAATTTCTCCGTCAAGTGAAACTGCCGCTAGTCCGTGGACTTGAAAGCCTATTTCACCGCCAAGCTTCTTCAGCAATGCGACATTGCCGCCGCGCTTGTGTCCAAAAACAAAATCTGCGCCGACGCAAATGCTGTGAATTTTCCCGAAGTCATGCGCCAAATTGCGAATGAATTCCTCACCGGATTGGTCGCTGAACTTTTTATCGAATTGAATGAGCAGCAAAGCGTCCGCGCCGAGCGATTCAATCGCGCGCAATTTTTGCGGCAGCGAATAAATCAGCAGCGGCACGCGATCCGGCGCAACGACGGAATTCGGATGCCGGTCAAACGTCACAACCACCGCAACGGCGTCGTGCTGGCGCGCATCGGAAATTGTCTGGCGGATGATTTGCTGATGGCCGAGATGCACGCCATCGAAAAAGCCTATCGCAAGGCAGACTTTTCTACCTTGGGCATTCAATTCGTTCGCGGCGCGGATGATTTTCATGACGCGGCCAGTTTCAAGAACGGAATAACTCTTTTCTCCAGTTCATTTGGCGGAAGATTCAAAATTTCATCCAACCGCTTTGCGTCGGCAACGTCAAATTTTCCGGAAACGCAGCGGCGCAGCTTTGCCAGATGTGCACCGCAGCCGAGTTTCTGGCCGAGATCGTGGGCGATGCTACGGACATAAGTTCCCTTTGTGCAGGTAACGCGAAATTCACCGAGCGGCTCGGAATAATTTGTGAAACGAAAATTGTAGATGTGTATCAGGCGCGGTTCACGCACAACTTCGATGCCCTTGCGCGCGAGCTTGTAAAGCGGCACGCCGTTCATTTTGATGGCCGAAACCATCGGCGGCATTTGCATCTGGTCGCCAATGAACTTGTTGGCCTCCTCGTTTAACATTTCGAGCGTCAGCGGCGGAACTGGCTTCGTTTCGAGAATTTCGCCGTCGGCGTCGTAGCTGTTCGTCGTCTCGCCAAATTTGATCGTGCCTTCATAAACTTTGTCGTCACCCATCAATTTTTCGGAGAGCTTCGTGCCGCGTCCGAGGACGATGATGAGCAATCCAGTGGCGTTCGGGTCAAGCGTCCCGCAGTGGCCGACTTTTTTGATCTGAAAGCGGCGGCGGATGGCGTCCACGACATCGTGCGAAGTCGGGCCGGCGGGTTTATCAATGAGAATCGCGCCGTCGAGCGAGGAAAAATCTTGCATGTAAAATTACCGGGCGTTATCCAAAGCCTTTTTCACGGCGGCGATCACTCTGCGCTGAACCGAAAGCGGCTTGCCGGGAATTCTTGCGCCCGCCGCGGCCGAATGTCCGCCGCCACCGAATTGCGCGGCGATTTCGTTCACGTTGATCTTGTCACTTTTCGAGCGCAGGCTGATGCGAGTGAGTTCAGGTTCAATTTCCTCAAAGACGCATGCAATGATGACCGGCTCAATGGCGCGGATATGGTCAATGAGTCCTTCGGAGTCATTGCTCTCGGCGCCTGTGCGGGTGAAGTCGGCTTTTTTCAACCACAGATAGGCAATCTGGTTTTCGTGCACGAGGCGAAACTTGCTGTAGACATGCTTGAGCAAACGGGCTCGGGAAAGCGGATAGCTTTGATAAACTTCGTCTCCAATTTTTGCGAGATTTGCCCCGCGCGTGACAAGTTCCGCGCCGGTATGAAATGTGCCTGGGCGCGTCGTGGGATATTGAAACGAGCCAGTATCGGTGGAAACAGCAGTGAAAAGATTGTCGGCGATCAGCTTCGTGATGGGCCAGCGCGCGACTTTGAGAAGACGGAAAATCAATTCACCGGACGAAGGCTCGCGCGCGGACACCCAGTTCACATCGGCGTAGCGCGTGTTGCTTTCGTGATGGTCGATGTTGATGAATACTTTCCGGTCGCCGACGCATTCTCCAGCATTGCCAAGCCGTTCGAAGCTTGCGCAATCGGTGGCGATGACGCAGTCGAATTTCTGGCCGCGCTTCGGTTTTTGAAACAGGCCGTCAGGGTCGAGAAATTTTAATTTTTGCGGAACGGAATCCTCGTTCCAAACGGTGACCTTTTTACCTTCGTTTTGCAGCGCCAGCGCCAGACCGAGCTGCGAGCCGATGCAATCGCCGTCAGGCCGGACGTGGCCAACGATGCAAAAGGTTTTGTGCTCGCGTATGGCTTCTATGATCCGGTCAATGATTTTGGGATAACTTTTCACGGCTCTTCGGTCGGACCGCTTTCAACAGGCGCGGATTTTTCCAGTTCCTCGATGATTTGCAGCACCTTGTTGCCGCGAACAATAGAATCGTCAAAGACAAATTTCAGCGCGGGCGTGTATTTCAAAATGATGGAGCGCGCCACGAGATTCTGGATGCGCACGCGATGCTCGGTGAGCAATTGAAATCCGCGCTTTTGCTGATCCGCATTGCCAAGGATACTGACGAAAACGACGGCGGATTTTAAATCACCGGCCACGTCAACGTCATTGACGGTGATCAATCCCGCGTCGCTGACATGAAATTCGCGCCGGACGGCCTCGCCGATTTCGCGCTTCAAAAGTTCGCGCACACGTTGGAGTCGGAGACTGGCCATTTTTCGTTCTTAAAATTGTAAATTGTTGGATCGCAAATCGTCTTAACGATACAACTATTAAACGCCTGTCATAATTTCGCCGCTACTTTTTCAATCGCGTAACATTCAATCGCGTCACCGACCTGGAAATCACTGTAGCCTTCAATGCGGATGCCGCATTCCATGCCCGCGCGGACTTCGTTGACCTCGTCCTGAAAGCGGCGCAGCGATTGAAGAATGCCCTCGTAAATCACATCTTTGCGGCGGCGCACGCGGACTTTTCCCCTAACGATACGTCCGCTGGAAACCATGCAGCCGGCGACCGGAACGCCTTTTGACAATTCAAAAATCTGCCGGATTTCCGCCGAGCCGACGACGGTTTCCCTGACGAGCGGGTCAAGCAATCCGGCCATCGCCTCTTTTACCTGGTCGATCAACTCGTAAATGATCGCGTAAAGTTTGATTTGAACTCCAGCGTGCTTGGCCTTTTCGGCGGCGGTGCTGTCGAGACGCGTGTGAAAACCAAGAATGACCGCGCTCGACGCCGATGCGAGTGCCACGTCGTTTTCGGTGATCGTGCCGACGTCGCTGTGGATGATTTCAAGCGAAACTTTTTCCGCCTCGATTTTCTTGAGCGCCTCAACGATGGCCTCGACTGAACCTTGAGTGTCGGCCTTGACGACGACCTTGAGAACCTTGTCCTGATTCGCGGCGAGCGTGGCAAAAAGATTTTCGAGCGTGACCTTTTTGTCCTCCTGTCCGGCGGCGCGGGCTTCGAGGAAACGCTGCTCAGCCAGTTCACGAGCGGCTTTTTCGTCTTCGACAACAGAAAATTCCAAACCTGCATCCGGCACGCCATTTAAACCGAGAACACGGACGGCAACTGACGGCCCGGCTTCCTTGAGCCGCTGGCCTTCTTCGTTGATGAGCGCACGGACGCGACCGTAAAATTCGCCGCACAAAATAATGTCGCCGAGGTGCAGCGTCCCTTTACGCACCAGCACCGTTGCAGTTGGACCGCCAGGTTCGACTCCGGATTCAATAACGTTGCCCTTGGCGTTGCGGTCAGGGTTCGCCTTGAGTTCGAGCAAATCAGCCTGGAGCAAAATCATTTCGAGCAGCTTGTCAATGCCCGCTTTGGTCAGCGCGGAACACTCGACGAAAATCGTATCGCCGCCCCAGTCATCGGGAACAAGCCCCTTGTCCTGCAACTGCTGGCGTACCTTCATCGCGTTTGCATTCGGATGGTCAATCTTGTTGACCGCGACGAGAATTGGAACCTTGGCGGCTTTCGCATGCGCGAGCGCTTCCAAAGTTTGCGGCATGACGCCGTCATTCGCCGCGACGACGAGTACGACGATGTCCGTGACATTCGCTCCGCGTGCGCGCATGGAGCTGAACGCCGCATGGCCGGGCGTGTCGAGAAAAGTGATCTGCGCGAGTTCTTTTTTGCGTTCTGGATGAGGCACAGAAATCGTGTAAGCGCCGATGTGCTGCGTAATGCCGCCCGATTCGCCGGCGGCTACATTTGCCTTGCGGATGACATCAAGCAGCGACGTTTTGCCGTGGTCAACGTGGCCCATGATGGTCACGACCGGTGCGCGTGGTTTGAGTGTCTCCAGCTTGTCCTCAATATCGAGATCTATTTTTTTCTCGACCGCGTGCACGACGCCTGCGCCGCGCTCGCGTTTCTCAACTTCAAACCGGAAACCATATTTTGCACAAAGCTGTTGGGCGATTTTTTCGTCTATCGCCTGGTTAACGGTTGCGAAAACGCCTAGGCCCATCAAATCGGCGATGACCTTGAACGGCTTTTGCTTCAATTGCGTGGCCAGTTCCCGGACGACAATCGGCGGCTTGATGACAATGACTTCGCCGGTCGTCGGCGCGACAAATTTTGGCGCTTGTGGTGCGGCTGGCTTCGGCTGTTCTCGTTGATGTGATGGGGATTGGCGACTATCACGTCCTCCCCGTTGAAATTGCTGGCGCGAATCTCCGCGTTGCGGCGTTCCCGGGCGCGGCGGCGGAAGTTTGACTCCTCTATCACCGCCGCGCGAAGGGTGCTGGCGCGACGGTGATAACTGAATGAATCCTACTTTCTCACCGACTTTCGGGCCGACGGGTTGTGGGGGCGGCGGTGGCGGCAATTCAATTTTTGCCTCTATGATCACGGGTAGTTCCTTGACCTCCGGTTTCGGTTCGGGCGGCGGTGGCGGCGCGGTGATGAGAACTATTTTTTCCTCGACGACTGCGGGCTTGGGCGGTTCGGGTGCGGGCTTGGGAGCGAGGCGGGCGGCTGCTTCGGGAAAAGTTTTGATCAGTTCTTCTTCGAGCCATTCGGCGCTGATTTTATCCAGTGAACTGGACGGAACCTTGGCGGCGGCTATGCCCATGGACTTGGCCTTCTCGATGATTTGCTTGTTCTCGAGGCCGAGCTTTTTCGAAATGTCGTAAATACGAACGGGCATAAAAATCTTCAACCATCGCCGGGCAGATTGTGCGTGTGGCCTTCATGGCTAAATCGCGCAAACAAACTTTGTTCCGGCCTGCGTCATGCAATCAAGTGTTCACGGGCGTTTCACCGACGTTCAACGTGCGGCGTCCTGCTTCGGCGCGCACAGCTTCCAAAACCGCCGCCGCGTTTTCGCCAATCTGCGGAATGTCCGCTATGTCGCCGGCTTCCGCCGACAATAAATCTTCGATGCGCGTCAGGCCAGCGTGTACGAGCGCGTCGGCTTGTTCGCGTGAAATCCCGGGAATCGCGGCAATCGCCTCCACTGCTTCGGCAACTTTTTCATCGAAGCCTTTTGTGACAATGTGTTCCGCGTCAATGTCCACTTCCCAGCCGGTGAGCTTTGCGGTCAAACGAGCATTCTGTCCACGCTTGCCGATGGCGAGCGACAACTGGTCTTCGCTCACCAAAATTTTCAGGCGTTTTCCGGTCTCGTCTATTTCAATGCTTTTAAGCTTGGCCGGTTCGAGCGCCTTGGTGACAAAAGTCTTGATGTCGGACGACCACGGAATGACATCCACTTTTTCGTTGTTCAACTCGCGGACGATGTTTTTCACGCGCTGGCCGCGCATGCCGACGCACGCGCCGACGGGATCCACTTTCGGGTCGCGCGAATAAACCGCCATCTTGGTGCGGAAACCTGGTTCGCGGGCAATGCCCTTGATCTCAATCGTGCCGTCGTTGATTTCAGAAACTTCTAGCTGGAAAAGCTTGATGATGAAACGCGGGTCGGCGCGGGACAAAATGATTTCAGGCCCGTGAGGCCCTTCCTCGACGGCCTTGACATAGCAGCGTATGCGTTCGCCGACCTGATATTCCTCAATGTTGACGCGCTCGCGGTTTGGCAGCAACGCCTCGTATTTTCCCAAATCCAAAATGACATCGGAACGCTCGAACCGGCGGACCGTGCCGCTGATGATGTCGCCCACGCGGTCTTTGAACTCGGCAAAGATCATGGATTTTTCCGCCTGCCGGATTTTTTGCATCAACGCCTGCTTGGCGAACTGTGTCGCGACGCGGCCAAAGCCGGTGGGGGTGACTTCCTTTTCGAGTTCGTCGCCGACCTGCGCCTCGGGCTTGATGCGCCGGGCGTCAAAGACGGAGATCTGGTCGTGCTGCGAAATGACTTTGTCTGTGACGATCAGTTTTGCGAACGCCTTAATGTCGCCGTTTTTCTGGTCTATCTCGACGCGCAATTCGCGCGCCGGGCCGACTGCCTTTTTCGCGGCGGACAGCAGCGCCTCCTGGACAGCGCCAATCAGGACATCACGGTTGATGCCTTTTTCGCGTTCCCAGAATTCCAAAACTGCTAAAAAATCTGCGTTCATAACTTAATCGCGGCGCCTGCCGCGTCCGCATCCGGCGAATAAAAAAGCCGGAAGATGTATATCTCCGACTTTTACATGCTGGCGAACCAGCCACTTTACCATTCTTGACGAATAAGAATAATTTTTTAACGTCAGTCCGTCAAGCTCAAATGAGCCCTGTCAATTCAAGCCTTTCATCAGCCCACGCTCATGCCCAGCAGGAATTCGATGTTGCTCTTGTTCTTTTTGAGCTTGCCCAAAAGCAGGTCCATCGCCTCGACGGGCGGAACGCCGGTGAGTGCGCGGCGCAGCAAAACAATGCGGCTCAATTCGTCCGGATGATACAGGAGCTCCTCTTTGCGCGTGCCGGAGCGCTCGATGTTGATGGACGGGAAAATGCGGCGGTCAACCAGAGCGCGGTCCAGATGAACCTCCATGTTGCCCGTGCCTTTGAACTCTTCAAAGATGACTTCATCCATTCGTGAACCCGTGTCTACGAGTGCCGTCGCCATGATTGTGAGAGAGCCGCCTTCCTCGATATTTCGCGCCGCGCCGAAAAACCGTTTCGGCTTGTGCAATGCATTGGCGTCCACGCCGCCGGACAAAATTTTGCCGGAGTGCGGCTGCACGGTGTTGTAGGCGCGCGCAAGGCGCGTGATGGAATCGAGCAGGATCACGACGTCGCGCTTGTGCTCGATCATGCGCTTTGCTTTTTCGATGACCATTTCGGCGACCTGCACATGGCGTTCCGGCGGCTCGTCGAACGTGGATGAAATAACTTCCGCGCCTTTGCAGGAGCGTTCCATGTCCGTGACTTCTTCGGGGCGTTCGTCAATCAACAGGATGAACAGATAGGTTTCGGGATTATTTTTAAGGATGGCATTCGCCATCTTCTGCATCAAAACCGTCTTGCCCGTGCGCGGCGGCGCGACGATTAGTCCGCGCGTGCCCTTGCCTACCGGGCAGACCAAGTCCAGGACGCGCGTGCTCAATTCGTCCGAAGCAGTTTCCAAGATGAACCGCTTGTTCGGGAACAGCGGCGTAAGATTGTCGAAATGTGTCTTGTCCTTCGCCTTGTCCGGCTCCTCGCCGTCCACGGCCTCGACCTTGAGCAGCGCAAAGAACTTTTCCTTTTCCTTCGGCGGACGGATTTGCCCCGCGATCAAGTTGCCCGTCTGCAAATCGAAACGGCGGATTTGCGACGGCGAAATATAAATATCCTCGGGGCAGGGGAGGTAATTGAAGCTTTGCGACCGCAAAAACCCGAAGCCTTCCGGCAGGATTTCCAGCACGCCCTCTGAGAACAGCACACCAGCGCGTTCGGCGTTCTTTTGCAGGACATGGAAAATGACCTCGTGCTTGCGCATCGTCCCGAAATTTTCCACGCCCAGTTCCTTCGCCATGCCGTTCAATTCCATCATGCTCATCGCCTGGAGCTTGGCGATGTTGATGGACGCGGCGATCTTGTCGCGCTGATAACCGCGCCGCTCCTCCGATTTGATGTCGTCGTGGGTTGGCTCGACCGGCGTGGACGGCGGACGTAAACCGGCGGAACCGGACTGTTCGGGCGCGGCGGCGGGAATTTCCTCGGCTGGCGGCGCAACTGGTGCGGGAGCTGGCGTTGAAGAAGGTGCAGATACGGGTGCAGGCGCTTCGGCGGCGGGTGCAGCTTCCACCGGCGGTGTCGCTTTGGGCTTTTTGGTATAAACTCTGGGCATAATATAAAATATGATTTCCGAACTGGCTGGGATTTCGATTGCCTTCCGGCGTCTGTGGTCGCAAAAGCCGTCACGCATTGGACGTTTTGCGACCGGATTAGTTCAAAATAGGATTTCCGCTAAAGCTTCGAGGTCGTCCTCAACACGGTAGGGGAAATATTGCAGTCAGTTCGCGGATAGACTGGAGCAAGCCAGCCACGTTGTCAAATCCGATTTTTCTTGAGATTTTCCCTCCGGCGGCGCGTAATCGGGAATCGCATGAAAAATTTCCTGGCAGGGTTTGGCGTGGCCGTGTTGATTGCCTGCGCGTTGATTGTGTTTCAGCAACGCCAGGCACAGGATAAATTGCGCGCGGAAGATGAATCGATGCGCCGGCAAATCGCGCAATTGAAAGCGGACAACGAGAAGCTTTCAAACTTCGCCGCCCAGACAAAAAGTTCCCCATCGCTCCCGGACGATCAATTTAATGAATTGCTCAAATTACGCGGCGAGGTTGATGTGCTTCGCAGACAGACAAATGAACTCGGACAATTACGCGAAGAGAACCGGCAAATGCAAAAAGAATTTACCGACGCATTTAAATCAATGCCCAGCCCCGAACAGGCATTGTTCAATAAGAGGCGCATTAAAACCGTAAATGCATTGAAGCAGCTAGGGCTCGCAATGAAGGTTTTTGCCGGCGACAACAATGACCAATACGCAACCAATTTTGACCAGCTTACAAATGAGCTTGGAGGCATTACAAACTTTGGAGACAACATCCCATTGCAATCGTTTGAATTCGTGAATGTCGGATTGGTGAACGATTCAATGCCGGATACAATAATCTTCCGAGAACAAAACCCACGCCAGAATCTAAATGGAGAATGGGAGCGTGCTTACGGCCTGTCTGATGGCAGTGTGCAGACCATAAAGTCAGCCGATGGAAATTTTGATGCTTATGAACAGAAGCACATGGTTGCGCCGCCGCCCGGCCAATAATCCGCCAATTTACAGTTGCCACGCGCCAGCGGCTGATTAGAGTGTCCACGTTCAAATGAAAATCTCATTGCCCATCCTTGCCCTGGTGCTGCTCACCTTTTGCCGCGCGTCGGCGCAGGTCGACGTCGAGGTCGTCATGGACCAGGAACAATTCCTGCCCAGCGAATCCGTGCCGGTAGCCGTGCGCGTCACCAACCGTTCCGGCCAGCCGCTGCACCTGGGCGCGGACGCCGACTGGCTCACCTTCAACGTGGAATCCGTGGACGGCTTCATCGTGATGAAAAACGCCGAGGTGCCCGTGCTGGGCGAATTCGACCTCGGCTCCTCGCAGGTTGCCACCAAGCGCGTGGACTTGCAGCCTTATTTCGACCTCAAGCGCCAGGGCCGTTACCGCATCGTCGCCACCCTGCGCATCAAGGCGTGGAGCGTGGAGACACCCAGCCTGCCGAAGGAGTTCGACGTCATCAGCGGCGCGGAACTGTGGTCGCAGGATTTCGGCGTGCCGATACCCGCCGGCGTGACAAACCAGCCGCCCGAGGTCCGCAAATACACCCTGGAAGAGGCAAACTACCTGCGCGAACAACTGCGGATGTATGTCATGGTGAGCGACCCGGCCGGATCGCATGTGTTCAAGGTCTCGCCCATCGGCCCCATGGTTTCGTTCAGCCAGCCGGAAGTGCAGCTCGATCCCCTGAGCGACCTCCACCTCATCTACCAAAGCGGTGCCAAGACGTTCACCTATTCCGTGGTCAACCCCGACGGCACGATTCTGCTCCAGGACATTTACGATTACGTGGACAAGCGCCCGCGCCTGGCACTGAACCCAACCGGCGACGTCGTGGTCATCGGTGGCGTGCGCCGGCTCAAGCCGGGCGAACTGCCCGTCGTGAAACTGCCCGCCGACCTGCCCCCTCCCGCCAAGCCTTGAAAGCGGTTGAACCTTTCAATTATTTCAATGCTTTTAATTTGAAAACCTTGTGTCCCCAATCGCCTGGCAAACACTGCAACTCATCACCAATACCGGCGGCGTGATTCAAGTTGGTGACACCAATGCCACTAATTTGGAGAGGTTCTATCGTGTCGGCGTGCAATGATTACAAGTCGGTGACGAGCATTGAAACAATTCTTCCTGCGCTTGATTGTTGCCACATCCCAAATGGACTTGTTGTAAAAATTCCCGCTTGCCATTCTTCGCATTTCCCGTATTTTCCATTCTGCCTGAACGCCGCGTGTGCGGATCCGCCTTCGTAACAGTATTTGGAGGCGGCTTGGCTGGTCGCAGGAAACTGCGGCGAGACAAATGTTCATTGAGGCTGAGAAAAAACAGTTAACAAACAACCTAACCCTTAACCTCCGTTGCCAGTCGCAGCGTCGGTAGTTAGGCAATGGAGTCTTCAAGTCGCCCGCATCGCGGGTTGCTCAAAGCCTCCGTCGGTTCAAACACAGAATAGTTATGCTCACAATGGAAGAAGCCATGAAGCAAAGCGCCACAAGCTTTGCGCAGGGCGAAATTGTCAAAGGCAAGATCATCGAGCTTCGCAAGAACGAAGTCCTGGTGGACATCGGCTACAAAAGCGAAGGCGTCATCCCTGGCAACGAATTTATTGATATCAAGGCCGTCAAGGTCGGCGACGAGATTGACGTGCTCATCGAGAAGCTTGAAAACAAGGAAGGCACCGTGGTCCTCTCGCACGAGAAGGCGGAGTTCAAAAAGAACTGGGACAAGATCCAGACGATTTGCAACGAAGGAGGCATCATCAAGGGCAAGGTCACGGCCATCGTCAAGGGCGGCCTGGTGGTCAACGTCGGCGTCGAGGCGTTTTTGCCGGCGTCGCAGATTGACGTCATCACGCCGAAGAATCTCGCCGGCTTTGTCGGCAACACTTACGAGTTCAAGGTCGTCAAAAT
>PKZR01000185.1 GCA_003133815.1 Limisphaerales bacterium
CGAACCATTGCCAGTTCGTGTATAAAAAGAGCCAGTAAAAGGCAATTCTGCCCCAAAACAGGACAGTCAAGTTAATTAAACCGTTTGCCAAAAGTTGAATTAACCGCCAAGACGCCAAGAGCGCCAATATGGAAATGAAAAAGAAAAAATGATTTGAAAAACTTGGCGTCCTTTGCGTCGAGGCGGTTTTTATGCAAAACTTGATTGAACCAGATAAAAGAGTGGACGAACTGGCGCACGCCGTCATCGGCGCGGCGATTGAGGTTCATCGTCATCTTGGGCCGGGCTTTCTGGAAAACATTTATGAAGAAGCCCTGTGTATTGAACTGGAGGCGATTCCTTTTGAACGGCAGAAAGAAATCAGCGTTCTTTACAAGGGCAGGCCGATTGGCAAACACCGGGTTGATTTGCTGGTGGGACAATCATTGATGGTTGAATTGAAGGCAATCGAGGCGCTGGCGGAAATCCACACGGCTCAGGTGATTTCGTATCTGAAAGCCACGGGCCTGACACTGGGACTGCTGATAAATTTTAATGTTTCAATTTTGAAAAATGGCATACAGAGAGTAGTTTACACTAATAACAATGCCGGCTCCTGGCGCTCTTTGCGTCTTGGCGGTTAAGTATTTAATTTTATGCGTTCACGTCGTTCAATCTGGATTGTGCCGGGCCTGCTGGTGTTGATGGCCGGCGGATGGTTGTTGTGGTCGCACGCTCATCGCGTGAAGGTAAATCATTTCGCGCCGCCATTCGCCGGCGCGTTTCATCCGGCCTCGACCGCGCCGCAATTGTTCCATGCCGGGCCGGCCTCCGGCTCCATCCTTTCCGCCCTGGCTTCCTCGACGGCGGCCAGGACAAACCCGTTTGCATACCGCCTGAGCAACACAGAGAAATCAATCGGCGAACTGGAGAACGACCATCATGCCATCCTGCTGGAGAACGCGCTGATTGACACGCGCGCGAAGCTGGATTTTTCCATCCCCAAAAACCTGGAGTCGCAGGGCGATCCCGGCGCCTACATGGTGCAGGCGAACGGGCCGATCAGCGCCGCATTCCGCGCCATGCTCGCGGCGGCGGGCGCGCAGATCATTTCCTACATCCCGAACGACGCGTATCTCGTCCGCATTCCGGCGGGCGGCGCAAACATGCTGGCGGCGAATCCGCTGACCCAGTCGGTGATCCCCTACCAGCCATATTACAAGGTGCAGTCGCCGCTGCTCGCATTTGACCAGGGCAGCCTGCCGGCGGGCGCGGTGCTGAACCTGGGGTTGTTTGCGGACAATTCGGCGGCGACAATCCGGCAGATTCAAAAACTCGGCGGCACTGTTTTGTCGCAGGACAGCGAGCCGTTCGGCCCGGAGGTGCGCGTGCAGCCGCCGGCAAACTGGACGGCGCTGGCACAACTGCCGGGCGTGCTGGTTGTGGAGCCCAGCCACACGCGCAAACCCGCCAACGACCTGTCGCGCGTGACCACGGGCGTGGCTACGAACACGGTGACCGGCACCAATTACCTCGGACTTACGGGCAAGAATGTAATCGTTGAGGTGAACGACACCGGCATTGACGCGACACATCCTGATTTTAGTTTGACGGGGTCCGCAGGATCTCCCGGCACCACACCTCCAAGCCGCGTGGTCGGCGATGCGCCGCAAAGTTTGTTTGACACCAACGGCCACGGCACACATATCGCAGGCATCATCGCAGGCAACGGCAGCCAGAGCTTGAATCCTGTCAACGTCGGCGCGATGGCACAAGGATCTGTTTCAAACGCGGATTTTCGCGGCAAGGCGCCGCTGGCGACATTGTATTCCGTCGGCGGCATTGACGGCGGCAACGACACGAACGTGATTTCCGACCGTTACTTCCAGGAAACGCCCGCCCTGACGAACGCTCTGATTTCCAACAACAGCTGGGGCTACGGCGGCGACACTTTCTATGACCTCGCGGCGGCCAGCTACGATGCGGCGGTGCGCGATGCGTTGCCGGAAGTAACCGGCTCGCAGCCGGTGCTGTTTGTGTTTGCGGCGGGCAACGACGGCGACATCGGCAGAAACGGCGGCAACGGTGACGACGACGGCGGAGGCGGCACGCCGGACACCATTTCATCGCCCGGCACGGCCAAGGACGTCATAACGGTGGGCGCGCTGGAGCAGTTGCGCAACATCACCAACACCTATACGCCGCTCGGAAGCTCCAACCAGGTGGCGGCATGGAAGGCGGGGACTGATTCAAGTTCGCAGGTGGCGGGCTATTCGAGCCGTGGCAATGTCGGCATCGGCACGGAAGGCACCTACGGACGGTTCAAGCCGGACGTCGTCGCACCGGGAACGTTTGTGGTCTCCACGCGGTCCGGCCAGTGGGATAAAGCAGCATATTACGACCCGACCAATGTCTATGACAATGTAGCGACCTATCAATTTGTGGATACCAATGCGCCGACCTATTACAACTTCCCGTTTGTGGTGCAGAACAACGCGGTGCAGGTCAGCATTCAAGTCCAGGCGGATTCTTTGTCACCCAACCCATTCCCATCAAACATGCCGGTTTATGTTTCGTTGAACAACTATCCCGACCCGGCAACCGGAACGTATGATTTCGTGACCATGAAAGACAACGTGACCATTCCGCCGGACGGTGGTCCGGGATATCTTCAGAGCATCATCAACAATCTGGGCGGCTTCAATTTTGCGGTTGCAGACAGCACAAACATTCCGGTCGAATACGACCTGGACGCGGAAGTGGTCACAACCAACGACCTGGGAAATTATTACACCGTGCTGAGCAATTTGAACGAAACTCTGGGTCCATATTACCGCTACGAATCCGGCACGAGCATGGCGGCGGCGGACGTGTCCGGCGTGCTGGCGTTGATGCAGGATTTCTTCACCAACACGCTGCAAACCATCCCCAGCCCGGCGTTGCTCAAGGCGATGCTCATCAACGGCGCGCGGCCTACCGGCTTCTACAATCTTCAGGTGGAAAACAACATCAACATCGAAGGATGGGGATTGATCAACCTGCCCAATTCCATTCCTTTGACGCTCACCAACTCCGCCTCCAGCACCAACAACTCGTTTTTCTTTTTGGATCAAAGCCCGACCAACGCGCTGGCCACGGGTGACAGCCGGACGTATAACATCTCCCTCTCGCCGGCCGCCGCGGCTCAGCCGTTGCGCATCACGCTCGCGTGGACCGACCCGCCCGGCAATCCCGTCGCCGCCATCAAGCTCGTCAACAGCCTCGAGCTGATTGTCACGAACTCGGAAAACACGAATGTCTTTTATGGCAACGACATCGGCCCAAACCAGGTGTTCAACACGCCGGAGAATCCCACCAACCCGGCACCCAACCTGGACGCCATCAACAACGTCCAGAATGTTTTCCTGCCCGCGAACCTCGGCACGAACTTCACGGTCGTGGTCTACGGCGCCGGCGTGAACGTCAACGCGGTGACGGCGCAGACGAACAATGCGGCGGGTGCATTTGCGCCGAACATCGTGCAGGATTTCGCGCTCGTCATCTCCAGCGGCAACGGCACNNTGTGACTTATGTGACCAGCACCAACGCCACGCCGCTGATGAACCAGATGGTCGGCGCGAATTCGCCGCTGCTCAACACCAACACCGTGGGATTTACCAACGATGCAAATGAGCTGGACACCCTGGGCCAGACGAACCAGTGGCATTTCTATGTGGTCACCAACTATGGCACGACCAGTGACTTCACCAACGCCGCGTTTGTAACCTTCCTGCCAGACACCCTGTCAATTCCGCGCATGGGCGTTTTCGCCAATTCCGACGCCAACTCAACGCGGCCGGAGGCGGACATTGATCTTTATGTGACGACCGATCCGGGCTTGACGAATTTGAATCCTCTGACCATTTCCAACTGCATCAACGGAACGCAGTTCGGCGTCTCGGTGGCGGGCGTTTTTAACGGCGCATCATTAAGCCCGAACGGTTCTGAGCTGGTTGTGGACACCGGCTCAACGCCCGGACAGGTTTATTACGTCGGCGTCAAGTGCGAAGACCAGACGGGAGCGGAATACGCCTTCCTGTCCGAATTCAGCAACATTCCGTTCAGCAAAACGGATTCCAGCGGCGACGTGTATGCGACGTTCAACCCCGTCAGCATCCCCGACGGCGATGCGACACATGCGGGTTATACCGACTCTGTTGCCATCGCGTTTTCACCCGCCCCGATTCAAGTCCAGCGCGTGATCGTGACCAACGTCCTTTCCCAGCAGAATGCGGGTGACCTGGTGATTTCACTCAATGGTGCCGGTTCGGGTGGCGGCGTCAATCCGGTGGTGCTGTTGAACCATGATTCGCCGAACTTGCCGGGCATTTACACCAACATCTATGACGACAGCGGCCAGCATGACATCACCAATTCACAGCCTTCCGACGGGCCG
>PKZR01000169.1:0-1034 GCA_003133815.1 Limisphaerales bacterium
CCAAAAGCAAATGAAGAAGTATGAATGAAGAATGAAGAAACAAAACGGCAACCGGTTCGCGCTGTCCGGTAATTCTTCATTCATCATTCTTCATTTCCCGTCGGCGCTCCCGGAGAATGTGAATTACGCGGTCAAGAGCCGGGAGGGACGGCATGTTGCCGTCCCCAATTTCAGGGACGCCGACACGGCGTCCCTCCCAGTCCTGGAATCGGTGCCGGAGGTGGCAAAGAAATTGAAGGAGCCAAACACGAAGGACGAGAAGTTTGAGGAGGTGGTGAAGTCGGCGCAAGGCGCCGCCGTCCTCGTCCTCGTCTATTGAACGAACCCCTCACCCCGGCCCTCTCCCCTCCGAGGGGCGAGGGAGAAGAACCGGTGGCGGTGCTTGTGAGGGTTTATTGAGTAGGAGACGACGTGAGGAGTCTCTAACTTAATTTGAGTCTCGTTACCTCGACTCCTACCAAAATTATTAAATGAGGAAGGCAGGAAGCAAGGGCTGTTTTTCCTGATTTCATGCTTTCCTTATTAACTTAAAGACGGCGGTGCCGTTGAACTAAATGTCCTTGCGCGGGAACAGCGGCGCGGGTTCGCCGATCTTGTGGGCGGATTTTAATTTGCCCCAAACTGCCTCGGAAAATGTGCCGGGCGATTCGTCCAGGCCAAGCTACGCGTGGTGAGCGGTGAGTTTTTAACTCCTCACCCCGGCCCTCTCCTCGTTGGGCGAGGAGAGGGAGAAGCGTTCGCGTGGTTCGCGTATTTCGCAGTTCGCCTGATACGGCGGTTTTAGGTTTGCTTCGTGCGCGGATTTTCCTTACTGCTTGCGGACTCCATTGAATTGAATGAATCAGGAACCGGAGCAGACAGAATCCGCCGCGCCGCAAGGCGGTTCTTCCGGCGTCAGGCAAAATGTTGCAATGCGGGCCAAAACTGAGAGAATCATTCGAGAAGGTCGTCACCGGGCGGCTTGCGACCTCTGCGACAGTTCTGAAATACCGCAATATTTCATGAGGCATACATGACTATATCCACGATCAACA
>PKZR01000169.1:1099-6177 GCA_003133815.1 Limisphaerales bacterium
AACCCGTCGTCCGAAATGAGAACGGCGCGCTGGTCCTTAATGCAATCGCCGAGGACGACATGGCTTTGCAGCTTTGTACCGGTGTCTTCGGATTCAAGCCCGGTGAGAACCTGCCGTTGTTTGGCGGCATGAACGAATTCCTGAGCGCGGTGGTGGCTGCCAGGCTGTTGCAGCCGCATCTTCAGATGCCCGACCTGATCGGGATTGTCGCCTGCATCGAAGCGACGGTGCCGTTCCGCAAAATTGACGCCGAAGGACGTGATTATACTTTTCATCTGGCCACACGGATACGCGAGCTGAGCCGGAAGCTACCGGGGAAAATTTCCGATGAAGAAATCGAGAGGCACGTCACGCAGGTCATGCTGGACGCGGTCAAGTTTGCCAACCGCGATGTGGAGGGATTCGCCGAACCCAATCCCGGCAAATTTCTTTCCGCGACATGGCAGCTGATCGAGGAATCCAATGCCCCACTGATTGCCGTGGGGGTTTACACGCTGCAGGATTACCGTGTAGCGCTTTCACGCATGGAAAAATTCCTGGGCAGCCTGAACCCGCAGAACATTTTCCACCATTACGGACATTTTCCGGATGATGCCGAATTTGCAAGGCTGAACGAAGCGGCGAGGAAAAACCTGGCCTTCGCCTGCGATTACCTGGGCGCGAAGATCACCTCAATTGCGATCATCGAAGCCCTTGCGCTGGAAACCGGCGGGAATTGTCCGATCTCCATGTTCCTTGGAGACATCCACAGCCCAGATGGCAGGCCCGACCGCGTGGAAGATTTCCTGCCGCCCGTGAACTTTGTGACGGAGCTCAAATCCAGGCTCCTGCTTGTTTTGGAACAGGGCCGCGCCCAGGAATCCAGCAGCGACCTGAACGCCTCGCCATTGACGGCTTACACTTACCGCTGCATGGGGCATGAAAAATCCATGGAGGCGTTGCAGCAGTCAAAACGGATGTTCGCGGGCGAATTGTCACCGCTTGAATTTCTCAAAGGTCTGGACCGGGAAATGATCCTGGCCATCACAGACGCCTGCGCCCATATCGCAATCTCGCGGCGCGAGGCATTGCTGAAGCTTCATGTCAAACTCTCCGAGTGATTCACGGCGCGACCGTCACCCGATAAACGCGCTGTTTGCTGCCGCCGGTTGCATTGTCCGTCGCGCTCAGGTTTAAATTCGTCGCCGTCATTGTCGCGCCGAGATTTGTCCACGCCGCCGTAAGATCGTTTTTGAATTGCACCTGATAATTTTTCCCGATGACTGCGTCCCACGAAATCACAGCCGTCTGCGCCGCGCCGGACATTTGCAGCGACAAAGTGAACGGCACGAGAACCACGCGCACAAGTTCGTTGTAGGTGTCCGTCATCATCAACCCGCCGTCCACGCCGATGGCGAGGCCGTAGGGATTGTAAAACCGGCCCGCGCCGTTCACGCCGTCGCCCGCACCGAAAATTCCAGCCACGCCGCTCACGGTGCTGACGATGCCGTTCGTGGAAATTTTGCGGATGGTTTGGTTCAACGAATCGGCCACGAACAGGTTTCCCTTTTTGTCGAACACAAGTTCCGCCGGGCTGCGGAATCGTGCGTTGGCCAATGTCCCGTCCGTAGAGCCGTCCGCGCCTGCCACGCCCGCGAATGTCGAGACCGTTCCGTCCGGCGTGACTTTGCGGATGGTGTCGTTGTTCGCGTCGCTCACGAAAAGATTTGTGCTGCTGTCGAAAGCAAGTCCGACCGGGCCGTTGAACTGGGCGTTTGTGCCGACGCCGTCCGCGCTGCCCCAAATGCCCGGACTGCCTGCGAACGTCGAGACGCCGCCACCGGAAATGACGCGGATGCAATGGTTCCCGCTGTCGGCGACATAAACCGCGCCGTTCGGCGCAATGGCCAAACCAAGCGGAGAACTGAACTGCGCGCCACCCGCCGCTCCGTCGGCAAAGCCGCTGCTGCCCGCGATTCCGGCGAAAGTCGAAACAACTCCGGTGGGTGTGATTTCGCGGATCGTGCTGTTGCCAGTGTCGCTGACAAAAAGATTTCCGTTATTGTCAAACGCCAGCCCGCTCGGAGAATTGAACTGTGCGCCAGTGCCAGCGCCGTTCGCGCTGCCCGCAACGCCGAGCTGCCCGGCGAAAGTCGTGACGACGCCGTTTGTAGTGACCATTCGGATGGCGTCATTTTGCGAATCTGCCACGAAAAAATTTCCAGTTGCGTCTACGACAATTGCCGCCGGGTCGTTGAAAACGGCATTTGTTCCCGTGCCATTGGTCGCGCCGCTGACGAGCGCCTGTCCGGCCAGCGTCGTCACCGCGTCTTGCGCGTGCAGCACGAACGCGAACACGAACAAAATTAAAATTGCGGATAATTTTTTCATTCGCCCCGGCGCATTAATCGTTCGTTGTCAGATGGCGGCGAAATGGTTTCAGTTTCCGCCGGTTGAAATTCAACCGTTGGTTTCAATTCGTCGCCGGATGCCGTCACAAGTTTTCCGTCGCGCGCAAACACATTTTCGACGGTGTAAAGCGAGCCGTCGCGTTCGTAGAACTTTTTCATCTCGTCCAGGTTGAACGGACGCGAACCGCGCCGGCCAAACACGACGGTCTGGTTTCCGCTTTCGTCCACGACGCGGTCGCGGTCGAGTCCACGCGAAACAGCAAGGGCAGGGAATTTTGTGGGGAATGAGGCAATCCATTTCGGATTTGGTTTCGGGCTGAAACCGGCGGACTCGGGAACATTTTCCGGCGAGATGAGTTGCAAAATTTGCAGTCCGTTTTTTCCATCGGCGACGAGCGCGAATTCCGATGCGCTGACGGAACCGATTTGCACGGCGCGCGTGTCGGTCAATTTTCCATCGGCGTTGTAAAGCTGTTCGAGCTTCGGCTTTTCAGGATTGCTGATGTCAATAAATGCCAGCCCGTCAGCGCCGTCGGCGACATAGGCGTAAGTCCGCGCGAGATAAAACCGCTGTGCGTTGCGCAGCGGCACGAACGCACCGGGAATTAATTTTGGTTTCGTCGGCTCGGTGACATCGAGAACTTTGAAGCCTTCGTCGTCCGTCACGAACGCATAGCGGAATTGCACGCCGACAGCGCGTGGATTTTTCAGGCCGTCGGTGAGTTCGCCCGCCAGCATCGGTGCTTCGAGCGCGTCGTTGCGCAGGCCGACGACGAACAATCCGTTTTTGCCGACGACATAAAGATTCGTTCCGGCCATGAAGCTGTGCATCGCGCCGGTCAATTTTTCGTCTGGGTTGAAGCGGATGATTTTTTCCTTGTCGAAAAAGTTATTGTCAGGATTTCCGTCTAGCAACGTGCCAACCGTGACCATCACCAGACCTTCCTCGCGGTCGGTCACGAAAACCCACGCGTAAATCGGGCTGACTGGCTGCTCCTCGTTTTCCGGTTGGTGCGAACGCAGCGGATCCACGCCGAGCGTGCTGGGCAGCGTGACGCTCGTGGCGTATTTGGTGCGGACGTAAGTGCGCTGGCCGAGCGGCGAAACGGGCGCGGTGGAAATTTTTTCCGAGAATCCTTTTTGATCAATGTTCGCAACGTCGAAAACCTCGAAGCCGTCCGAGCCGTTCGCGGTGTAAAGATATTCGCCGCGCAATTGCAGGTCGAGAATCTCATGCGCGTCCTTGTGTTCGGCTTCCTGCAGGACGCCATGATTTTCCTCGACGTGTTTTTTGTAATTGTCGGGATACGCAAGTTTTTGCAGATGGCTGCCGAATGCGGCCTGCGGTTCGTCCTGCTCCGTCCAAACCACGGCGTCGAGTCCGCCTTTGCCTTCGCCGACGTAGGCGTAGCGGCCGAAAAAATTCACCGTGCCGGTGCCGAAGCCGAGCAGCGACGCGAGCCACGCGTTGTTGTCGTTCGATTTTGCGATGTGGCAGTCCTCGCAATTTTTCGTCGTGCCGACGCCGCTGGTCGTGTGCGGGAAATGCGGATTGTAAGCCTGGCCGCTGAAACCATCAGCGCTGATGGTTTGCTGCTGCGAATAAACCCATTCGCGATTGGCATTCTGCGAACTGACGATGACCGCGCTCGACGAACGCAGCACGGCGAGGCGGTTACTTTTGTAAGTTGCGTCCACGCCAAGTTGAAAAGTGTCGTCGCGGATGACCTGCGGATTGTAGCTCGTGAAATTGCGGTCGGTGACGCCTTCAAATTTATTGAGCGGCACGCGCTGGTTCGCCTTCATCGGCAGGTGGCAGCCGAAACACGAAGTCGCCCATGACGTGTGACAAATCTCGCACGAAACATTTCCGTTGTCGTGAGCGAGGTCGCGCGTGCAATTTTCCGGCTTCGGCACTGCGCCCCAGTTCACGCCGTCGCGACGCAGCGTTTTTGCGTAGGCGGACTTCGCGTTGTATTGCGGCGACTTGGGATCAATGGTGTCAATGGTTTGCGGCACTTCCCAGATCAAATCCGGCGACATCATCGAGCGTTGAAACAATTTATTTCCCTGCCAGAAAAAGCGCGGGCCGGACGGCGTGTTGCCAGCGCGCAGGTCAACATTCGTGACCTGTGTGCCGTTCCAGATTCCGCCGTTGCCGGAAGTGATGAGCGTCGGGCGCGCGTTGATCGTGCCGTGGCAGTCTATGCACTCGATGGTCGTCGCGGCGCGCGGTTCCCCGTAAAGCAGGCCGTTGCCGTGCGCGTCGACGTCGAAGTGGCAGTCCACGCATTGCATCCCGTGCGCGAGATGTTCGTCCTTGAGATGAACGGCCTTGGCGAATTTCTGCGGATCGTCGGGCGCGATGATGTTTTCGTCGCGGTCGCGCAGATTGCCTTCGCGGTCGTGCTTGAAGACGGCGCGGAAAATCCAGCCGTGCCCGTGATAATCGGCGAACTGCGTGTTCGTCAATTTCGGATTCAGCTCCGCAACTTTTTCGAGAAAATCCAAGTCGCCCCAAAGCCCGCGCGCGGCGGCGGCTTCGGGATTGTCGCGGATGGATTTGACGAGTTCCTCCGGCGTCGGATTTCTTTGCTGCTTGGGATACATGAATTCGCCGTCCGTTTCCTGATCCCACCACGTGTAGCCGAGATACGGATTCACGAATAAATTTCCCTGGTGCATGTG
>PKZR01000095.1 GCA_003133815.1 Limisphaerales bacterium
ATCCATGCCCGGTCGCCGATGATCACGTCGCCGCCACGATCCGCAAAATCCGGCGACTGTGGATCGTGGCCCAAAGTAAGAATCGCCGCTTCCGGCCCGATGGAAACATCGTCGCCCGTGCGGATGTGAAATTTTCGCCCATCGAACAGGCATCCGAAATTGATTATGTTTCGATTTCCAAAATAAACCTTGCGTCCATTCGAAAAACGGCAGTTCATTTGCACGGAAGTTCCGGTGCCAAGGCTGCCGAGCCAGCTCGCCAGATACAATTTCCGCAGCGTGCGCGAAGGGAAATGGCCAAACCAATCATTGTAAACATAGGCCAGCAGGCCGCCGCTGAAAAGTCGCAAATTCATTGTCAATTTTAACAGGTGCAACACCGGTTGGGCGGGTGGTTGCTTTGTATTTATTTTCCAAATCTGGCCACGATGGCTATGAGGTTTTTCGGATCGATCCGGCCCCGTGCGGCATCCGCCAGTGCCAGTAGGTTGCCCCGGAATCTCCCTTTCCTGTCAATGGATTTTTTTTGTTCCAAAGCGGGAAACAATCGAAAAAAAAGGTTTACCAATGGTAATCGGACCAGATGATGCCAGTAGGTGGCCATCCGGGGATAGCCGATTCCCTTTCCGGCAAAATAGAGGTAATTGATGATCTGGGCATAACCGACGCCAACTTCCGAAATCCTGCCGGATTTTGCGGCCAAATGCACCACAGGACAGCGCGCGGAACCACCAACTGCCCCATGCCGGCTCAAGCGAAATCCCATCTCGCAATCTTCGCCCAGCGCATACAGCGGCAGCCTCTCGTCAAACTGCTCCACAGCCAGCCAGCGGCGGCGGATGTTCATGGCGCAACCATAAAATCCAGGCCAGCGTTTCGGGTAAAAACCAAAGACTGGCATCTCTTTGTGAATCTGATACGTATCAAGCAAAGTGCGTGCATCCGCGCGGTCAATGCCGCCGTTGGTCATGATGTAACCGCTGAACCCGGCCACCTCGGGGGCGGAACGGAATACATTTTCCACCTCGGCGCAATAATCATCGTGTAGCTCCATGTCATCATCCAAGAAGGAGACTAATTCAATCGAAGGAGATAACTGACTGATGCCGTGGTTCCGTTGAATGGCCGACCCTTTAGCAGGAGCCAGCAGCAAATGAACGGGAAAAGGCATCACATAGTCTAGCACGGGCAGGTCTTTCTCGGTAGCTCCGGTAACAACAACGCAACCCGGAATGGTTCTCCGTGAAGACAACGAAAGGATGGTCTGCTCAACGATTTCCTTTCGGCCAACTGTGGCGATGATGACGCCCAGTGTGCTGATGACCTTTTGGTTCACTTTGGTTTGTCCGGTTTTCCCTTTGTCCATTTCACCACTTTCAGCTTTTCTGATTACTGCTTTCAGGTTTTCAGCGTTACAGCCTTTACTTTCAGTCCTGCGGCTTGCAGCACGCCGCGCGCATTATCGGCCCATGCCGCCGTAGCCTCGTAATCCTGCCAGCGCGGTTGTATCGGCTTCAGCAACAATTGACGCAAACCTTCAACAATGGCAGTCAGGGAATCCGGCGCGACGGCAATGCCAAGTTGAAATCGTCTTACCGACTCGATCAGCGGGCTGGGCGACGCGGACGCCAGCACCGGCTTGCGCGCACCCGCCGCGATGTTCAACACGCCGCTTTGCGAGTGAAAAGAGGATGCGTAGGTCAAAAGCACAAAATCGGTTCCAAAAAAAAACTTGCCTGTGTCGGTGTCGGTGACAAATCCTTCAAAAAAACGGCACCTGTCGCCCACACCCAGTTCGTCGGCCAGTCCCCGGTAAAATGCAAACGGCTTGTCCTTGGCTGAAGCCACCGAACCGGCCACCACCAAAAATACTTCCGGCACCCGGGCAAGCGCGCGAATCGCAAGATCCAGATTTTTCCCATCCCGGACGAAGCCGAAGGCGAGAAAAACTTTTTGTCCGGCACGGACACCCCATCCGGCCCGCACCGCCCCCCGGTCGGGCGGAGTTCCCCGAATTTCATACAACCCATGCGGCACCTGTGCCACACGGACGCGCGCCGGAACGGTGGAAGCATCCTGCAACTTGTCATGCACCAGCACGAAATCCAGCGGCATATAGGCCAGCCGCACGGACAGTTTGTGCCACCAGGCCGGACCAATGGCATAACTGCGAACGGGGTCATGGAGGTTGGCGGCGTAACGGACGCCCCGGACGCGCGCCAGAAACCAGTGCGGCCAGACCCACAAAGGTGAAAGATATTCGATATAGGAATCCAGCAATACCAGGTCCGGTCGTCGTCTCCAGACCTGCCACGCCAAAGTCATCTGATTTGCGAGCAGATGCAAGGCCATCTTTAATTTCTTCAGGTGCCGCGATCTTTCTTCCGATGGTGGATCGCCCAGGCAAATGATTCGTTCAAATGTAGACGCCCGCCCGTTCAAAAACGAGGGTGAAATGAGGCAGGTGACTTTTGCCCCGGCATTTTCCAGGGCCTCTGCCTGATGAAAGACATACTCTGCCAGTCCTCCATCGACCGAAGGTGAAAAGATCAATAATTCTGTTGGCGATTTCATTCAGCCACAAGGATACAGCGAAATTGTCGGACAGAAAAATGTTCGCGTGCTTTCTGCTTCCGTAGTTCCGCGTGCTGCTTCATCTTTTCAAATTTTTGCTCTAGATCGTGGATCGCCGCCACGAGGCTCACCACGTTTTCATCCTCGCACAGCACCACCGCGCCGGATTCCTCCGCCTGGCTTGCAAGCGTGGTGCCGCGCGTGGTGACAACCGGGATGCCGTGAACCATGGCTTCAATCACCACCCGCGACACCCTAAGTGAATATGATGAGCGGCGGTAGGGCAGCAACAGGACATCCGTCGCCTGAAGCTGTCGCACATATTCGCCGTCGGCAAAATAAACCGGGATGAGCCGGACTTTGGGATTGCCCGCCAATTTTTTCCAATGTTCGGCGTCTCCCCCCACGCATTGCAAAACAAACCGCGCGCGCGAATCCGGGAAGCGTCGGCAAAATTCATCCACGGCGGCCACGAGCAGGTCGCCGCCCTTTTCGTGGCGCGCACTGCCATAGGAGCCGAAAGTCAGAAAGCCAGAAGTCGGAGGTCGGAGGTCAGAGGTCGGATGGCTCTCAAAAGCTGAAAGCTGAAATTCTGAAATGCTGACATTTTCCCCTGATTTCTGATTTTCAGTTTTCAGCGTTTCAGCGTTTGTTTCGGTCGCCACCGGATGCGGGAAATAAGTGAACGGCACGCCGGTCAATCGTGTCAGCACCTCGTGCATCGGTTCAGTTTCCGCACCCAGGATCACGCGTCCTTGTTTCACCTCGCCCCGCAGGGAGCGGATGAGCCGGCAAAACAGTTTCGCCGTCGGCGCGGGCTGCCACGACGGCTCGTTGGTTTTCAGGTCCAGTTGAACGGGTGTGTTCGGAAAAAATAAAATGACGCGAGTCGAAGCTTGTTTGAATACCCGCTTGATCAACCACGTCCAGCCAAGCAAATGATGCACCAAAACCGTCGGCACAAAAATCACATCAAACTTTTCAGTGCGCCGGATGTATTTTTTCAGGGCGCGATACGTCTGCCATGCGTGAACCGGCACGCGCAGGCAACGGCGCAGCGCCCCCGCGCCGTCGCCCATGCGATGCCAGATGGAGGCGGGCAGCACCGGCCGCACCTGCAACTGTTCAACCAGAAACGGTTCCGCTGCGCT
>PKZR01000287.1 GCA_003133815.1 Limisphaerales bacterium
TGTCCACCAGCACGCTGCCCGGGCGCATAAGCTTGAGCATCTCGCGGCGAATCAACCTCGGCGCCCTGGCCCCCGGCACCAGCACCGCGCCGATCAGCAGATCCGTTTGCGGGAGCATTTGCAGCAGATGCGATTCGTCGGAATAAAGCGTGTGCGCCGTGCTCAACGTGATGTCGAGATAGCGCATCCGCTCAATGTCCACTTCAAGAATCGTCACGTCCGCGCCGAGGCCGGTAGCCATGCGCGCGGCGTTGATGCCCGCCGAGCCGCCGCCGAGCACCACGACCTTGCCGGCCAGCACGCCCGGCACGCCACCGAGCAACGTGCCGCTGCCGCCATAATGTTTCGCCAGAAAATAACCGCCGACCAGCACGCTCATGCGCCCGGCGATTTCGCTCATCGGCTCCAGCAACGGCAGCCGCCGGTTCACCTCGATGGTTTCGTAGGCGATGCCGGTCACGCCGGTTTTCGCCAGCGTCTCGGTCAAGTTTTTATCTGCGGCCAGATGCAAATAGGTGAACAGCATCTGGCCCGGACGCAGCAACGCCACTTCCGCCGGTTGCGGCTCCTTCACCTTCACAATCAATTCCGCCGGTTCAAAAACGGCGGCGTGGTCAGCCACGAGCGTTGCCCCGGCACGGACATATTCCTCGTCGGCGAATCCAGAACCAATCCCAGCGCCATGTTCAACCACGACTTTGTGGCCATGCTTGATCAGTTGATACGCCGCCGAAGGCAGCAGGGCGACGCGATATTCCTGTTTTTTGATCTCTTTGGGAACGTCGATAATCATAGTTTTGGCGGATTGAAGGTTCAGACTTTAGGCGGCCACGTCAACCTCATTTCTCCAATGATTGGCCAGCAGGCCGTTGATGAAGATTTGCAATGGATGATAAAACATCAGTGGCAGCAAAATCAGCGGAACGTCGCTGCGCGAACCGAAAATCAACACGGCCAACGGCACGCCCATCGCTAGGGTCTTTTTGACGGAACAAAAATACGCCGTAATCCGGTCCTCACGATTCAATCGCAGCGCCCGGCACGTCCAATAAATCAACAGCGACATGCCGGTGAACAGCAAGGAGACGCACAAAAACAATTTGGCCGTCATCGCCGCACCATGCTGCTGCCAGATTTTTTCCGCGAACGAATCACAAAACGCGCTGTAAACGATGAAAACAATGACCGTGTTGCTGATGCGGGCAATCCAGGCTTTGTGATGTTCCACCCATTTTCGGACAAATCTCCGCAGGCTCATGCCGATGAAAAAGGGCAACAGCGTGAGCAGCATGATTTTCAGCATCAACGGTCCCAGCGGCGCGGACTGGCCGGTGGTCTTCATTAATTCATGCACTAGCAACGGCGTCAGCACCACGCCGATGATGTTCGACAACGCTGCGTTGAATAATGCCCCGGCAACATTGCCTTGCGCCACGGCGGTCAACACCACCGATGTCGAAATCGTGGAAGGCAGGACACATAAATAAAGCAATCCTTGGCGAATGCCCGCCGGTTCCGCCGGCCAAATCAACGGCACGGTAATAAATAAAAAAATCCCGACAATCGGGAAGACAATGAACGTGAAACTTTGAACAATGACGTGTAGCCTCCAGTTGCCCGCGCCGTTTTTGAGCTTCTCAAATGCCAGTGACAGACCTTGTAAAAACAGGATTGCAGCGATCCCGACATTGTTCACCAATTCAGGATGCAAAAAACCGGTGCGCGAACCGGGCCCGGGAAAAAGAAACGCCAGCACCACGGCCAGAATCAGGCCAAGGATAAAACCATTGCGGCGAATCCACATTGCGTAGTTCATTCGATTTCCTTCACGCTATCGCAATTTTTGCCCGCGCGAGCCACGATGTGTCCGCTAATTTCAGGAGCCGTTCGCCGGCGGCGTGCAGCGTTTCTTCTTTTTTTGCAAAATGAAAACGAATGAAGCGATTTTCCGGTTCGCGGAAAAAGCTGGAGCCGGGCACGCCGGCCACGCCAACTTCACGCACGAACCATTCTGCCGCTTCGATGTCGCGTGCAAAACCAAGCGACGAAATGTCGAGCATTACATAATAAGCGCCTTGCGGGTCGGTGAATGGCAGGCTAGTCCGGCGCAGATAGCCAAGAAACACGTCGCGTTTTTTTGAATAGAGTTCGCGCAAGCCGGCGTAATAACTGTCAGGCAATTCCAGTCCCGCGACAGCGGCTTCCTGCAACGGCGCTGCGGCGCCGACGGTCAGAAAATCATGCACCTTGCGCGCCTGCGCGATGATTTCCGGCGCGGCGTGGACATAGCCGAGCCGCCAGCCGGTGATGTAATAAGTGTTGGATAGCGAATTGCAGGTGATGACGCGATCCAACGCACCCGGCAACGCGGCGCAATAGACGTGATCGTGCGGCGCATAGACGATGTGTTCGTAAGGTTCGTCGGTGATGACAAAGGCGTCATGCTGTTCCGCGAGCTTCAGGATTTCAAAAAGTTCGGCGCGCGTAAAAACCTTGCCGGTGGGATTGGACGGATTGCAGACAATGATGGCTTTCGGTTTTTGCGCGAACGCACGGGCAAGTTCGTCTGAATCAAAATTAAAATCCGGCGCGTGCAGCGGAACGTAAATCGGTTCCGCGCCGGACAGAATCGCATCAGCGGCATAATTTTCGTAGAACGGCGAGAAGACGATGACTTTGTCGCCGGGATTGCACGCGGTCATCATGGCCACCATCATCGCCTCGGTGCTGCCGCAGGTAACGACGAGATGCTGGTCGGGATCAACGGCGAGGCCGGTGAACCGGGAGATTTTGCGCGCGAGCGCCTGACGAAAACGCGGCGCGCCCCAAGTCACCGCGTATTGATGGTGCGGCCCGCGCGTGGCGCGTTCAAGCGCGGCGAGCAATTCCTCCGGCGGATCGAAATCAGGAAAACCTTGCGCGAGATTGATCGCGCCGTGCTGGTTAGCAAGACGTGTCATTGCCCGGATCACCGATTCAGAAAATCTGGAAAGTCTGGTCGCGGTCGCTGGCATAATATGAATCGGCTTTCAGATGACGATGAATCTTTACATTATCCGGCAAGGTGAACTTTGACGCGCCACAAAATGGTGGACAGCGATCCTGCCCGAAGACAGAAGACTGAAAAATCCGCCGCTGTGCAATGTGATTTATCAACTAAACCGCATCATCGTTACGTTCACCGGTGCGAATGCGATGCGCCTCCGAAATAGTTGAAACAAACACCTTTCCGTCACCAATCTTGCCGGTTCTGGCCGTTTTGATGATGGCCTGAACGGCCTGCTCCGCAAGATGGTCTGACACCACAATGTCAATTTTGATTTTCGGCAAAAAATCCACAGAATATTCACTGCCACGGTATAATTCGGTGTGACCTTTCTGACGGCCAAAGCCTTTTACTTCGGTGACGGTCATGCCTTCGATGCCGAGTCCGGTCAGCGCATTTTTGACTTCTTCGAGCTTGAACGGTTTGATGATGGCCTCAATTTTTTTCATGGTTCAAAGTGTTGGTTTACAGGTTTTGACCAATGGACAGCAGGCTGCGGTATGAATCCAAAATTTCTTTCAGAGCACCCACCGTTCCGTGAATTTGGGAAGGCTGGGGTGCGTGTTTCGGTATGCCAATGTGGAGTTCAAAAGGAGACGGATCCAATTCATCCGTTACCGTGAGGAAGTCCTGCAAAGATGCCTTGGGTAACGCGTAAAACGAGTCGGCGACGGATTCTGCTTTCAAGATGCTGCCCGGTAGAAATCGTTGGGTTGCCTGAATCGCTGGTTGTGCCAGCGCCCGGTTCAAAATGTCACTTTTTGTATTTACAAGAAAGCCGCTGGAATGATTTTGCGTCCGTAGTGAAATAACCCCATGAAAGTGAAGCACCCCCAGCTCCCGTTCCAAATAATACACTTCGGGCTGAGATGAGCCGCTCCAAAATTGTCCCGCCAAATCTTCGCCGGCAGCGTTGCTTCGAGTGCGCACCACAAAACCAATTGGGTTGCAAATGGGATAGGCATAGATGTGGAAGCCTCTGGCCGCTTGTGGAGCAGTTTCAAGTTCCTGTAAAAGTTCCACCAGCGCCTCCGCTCCTTCCGGGTCATCGCCATGAAGGCCGGCAAATATTCCAAGACGAATGGTGTCACCGCCGCCGGTCGGCCCCATAAAGATGAATCGTGGGATCTGAAATACAGATTGATCAACCAGAAACTGGCCGACCGAACCGCCAATCAGGTTTTCCGAATTTCCCACCAAATCCAGCAATGGTTTCAACAACCGCTGGGTTGCGTTGGGTTGATCACTCAATGCTTCCGCATTTAATGGTGAGGAAATGAGTTGGGTGGGTTGTAATGCTCGCATATTATTTATTGATTTAATGTTGTTTTACCCGGTTCACGGGCTTCACAATTTCTTTCCTGAACGATTCCACGGTGCCTGGGCCAGCACGATGGCCAACCCGCAAATGTCGGTGACGCCGGCGAAGACCAACCCCGCGCCGACGAAAACGGCGAGCAGGTAAAATCCCGGATGGACAAAACGGCCCAGCGCCGTGCCAATAAGCACGAACGATCCCGCCCCGATGCGAACTTGTCGCTCAATGGAAATGGTCTTACGTCCGCGAATCACAGGCAGACCGGCCGCGACCCAGGCATTTGTGCCGCCTTCGACCACGACCACCTCGTCGAGTCCGACGTTGCAAAGTTTTTCCGCCGCCTTGGTGGCACGAATGCCGGAGGCGCACAGCAAATAGACGGGGCCGGTATTCGCTCCGCGCGCCGCTTCCACAGCCAGACGATCCAAAACATCGAGCGGCACAAGCTGCGCACCCGTCGCATGAACTTCGCCGAATTCCGCCGGCGTCCGCACGTCCACCAGAGTTCCGCGTCCGCTACCAACCACCGCCGAAGCTTCGGCGGGCTTAATTGTTGTCGCTTGATTTGACATAAAAGATTTATGAAAAAAAGTTTGGTGATTAAAGAATCCAGCCGATGGCGATGCCAACACTGTCCTGGCTCATCTTCAAATTGGCATTGGCGGGCGGGCCGAAGTAATTGCCGCTGCCATTGACTGTTTGCTGGAAGGCGTGGGCATAAAATGCGCTTAACTCCA
>PKZR01000359.1:0-11631 GCA_003133815.1 Limisphaerales bacterium
GGCCGCCTTCCTCTTTTTCATCAGGTCTGCCAGCATCGAACACAACACCGTCGCCACGTTTCAGCGGAGCTTCGAGCTTCAGGAAAACTCTTTCGTTCTTAACCCGCGTGACTTCGCCGAGGAACACTCCGCGCTTTTTGCCGAAGCGGGCGTGGACAAGCTGCTGGTTGTTGGTGCCGCCAAACCAGCCGGTGAACAGACCGCGCGAAAAGGCCATTTCCAGTTCGTATTTTGATTCACCGCCGGGAAGCGGAAACGCCGAGCCGTACAAATCATTTTCATTTCGACGCGTTTCCACGTCTCCGCAGTTCAAAAGCAATTTGTCGAGCGCAGCACGATAGACGCGCGTAATGCTGGCGACGTATTCAGGCGACTTCAAACGGCCTTCAATTTTCAGCGAGGCGACGCCGGCGCGAACCAAATCCGGCAAGACTTCCAGCCCGGACAAATCCTGCGGGCTTAACAAATAGCGTTTGTCTCCGAGGGGAACCAGTTTGCCGTCTGAAATCAAATCATACGGCATCCGGCACGCCTGCGCGCATTCGCCGCGATTGGCCGAGCGTCCGCCGAGCGATTCGCTGGTGAGACATTGGCCGGAATAGGCGACGCACAATGCGCCGTGGACAAAAACTTCCAAAGGCAGCTGAGAGTTGAAAGTTGATGGTTGAGAGTCAGAAATTTGCGCCGCGTTAATTTTCTCGATCTCTTTAATCGAACATTCTCGCGCGAGCACGACGAGATTGCAGCCGAGTTCGCGGGCAAATTCCACGCCGACCGCGCTCGTGACGGTCATCTGGGTCGAGGCGTGGATCGGAAAATCCGGCGAAAGTTTTCGGATGAGCCGGCAAATACCCACATCCTGCACAATCGCCGCGTCCACGCCGGCGGTGATGATGGCGCGCAGATAGTTTTCCGCATTGGCCAGTTCATTTTGAAAAACGAGAATGTTGAAGGTGACGTAGCCTTTCACACCGCGCCGGTGAAGAAATTCCATCAGCTTCGGCAGATCAGCCTCGGTGAAATTATCCGCACGCATCCGGGCGTTGAATTTTTCGAGGCCGAAATAAATCGCGCCCGCGCCGTTTTCGACGGCGGCCTTGGCGCATTCCCAATCGCCGGCGGGCGCGAGCAGTTCGGGCGGGCGCCGCGTCTTTGCTGCGCTGTCTTCATCATTCGCGGATTCAGTTGGAACAGTTGAAACCATCTGGCGACAGCATAGCCGAAAAATCTCATCAAAACAAAATCCGTTTCTGCGCGCAGAAAATTTGCAATCGCGCCCAGCGGAGTTAAGCTGGACTTGTGAACAGTGAATTTTCTACCGCCGCCTACTGGGAAGGCGATTTTGATGAAGATGGCCTGCGCCTTTGGGCGGAGAACTTGCGCACGCAGCTCGGCGACCGGTCCGTTTCGCTCGGCCTCGTTTTCATGTCGCCGAAATTTTTCCCGCACGCGCAGGCCACCCTGGAAATTTTGCGCGTCCATGCTCGCATCCCTCTGCTCGCGGGTTGCTCGAGCACAAGCCTGGTTGCCGGTTCAAAAGAAATTGAAGATGCGACCGGCATCGTCCTTGCGCTTTACTCGCTGCCCGGCGCTGAGTTGAAAGGCTTTCGTTTCACGCAAACGCAAGTCGAAGCGGCTGATGGCCAAAGTTACTGGGCGTTGGAATCCGGCGTTCCACCGACGCACACCAACGGCTGGCTCGCGTTCATCGACCCATTTCATCTGGACGCGGAAAACTGGATCCGTTCATGGAATGAATCGTTCGCACCGTTGCCGACATTCGGAGGGCTGGCGAGCGGGCCTGTTTCCGAACAAGCCACGCAGATTTATCTGAACGGCGAGGTTTTTGAGGATGGCGGCGTGGCGGTATCCGTCGGCGGCGAGGTGAAATTGTCCGGCGTCATATCGCAAGGCTGCACGCCGATTGGCGACACTTGGACGCTCACGCGCGTGGAGCATAACCTGATTCATCAGATTGCGAACCGCCCGGCGTATGCGGTCCTCGCCGACACGGTGCAAAAGCTTTCACCCGCCGACCAGCAGAAGGCGCGCGGAAACCTTTTCATCGGCCTCGTCGTAAATGAATATCTCGAGGATTTTCATCGCGGCGATTTTCTAGTGCGCCAGCTCATCGGCGGCGATCCGAATTCTGGCGTGCTGGCGGTCGGCGCGCAGCCTCGCGCAGGTCAGACCATGCAATTCCAGCGGCGCGACGCGGCGGCGGCCAGCGAAGACATGCGCGAACTGCTGGAACGCGCAAAGACGAAAATAGGTGGTGCGACGATTTACGGCGGCTGCCTTTGCTGTTGCAACGGCCGGGGGAAAAATCTTTTTGGCACGCCTGACCACGACGCCGAACTTGTGCAGAAGGAAATCGGCCCGCTCGGCCTCGCCGGGTTTTTCTGCAATGGCGAAATCGGCCCCGTCGGCGAAAAGAATTACCTTCATGGCTTCACTGCATCGCTCGCGCTGTTCGTAAAAAAATGATTGTGACGCCTTCGGAAAATCGCGACTGGGAATAATTCGCCATTGCTTTTGTGCGCCGGAAAGCCATTCTCATTTCAGGATGCCAGAGGAACAACAGCCAGAATCAATGAGACCAGTGCCGCCGAAAGGCTTGGTGCCACGTCGCCGCGGACGCCGCGGCGGACGCGGACGCCGCCGCCCCGTGCCGGCAATCCCAGTTTCCGGGCAACCGGCGCAATCGGAACCGCCAGCCAAACATACCGAACCGCCAATCCGCCTGCGCGAGGAAAAATTGGTTCGTCCCACGCCATCAAATCAACAATTTGCATCACCGGCTCCAGATCCAATTGAACCTCCCAAGGAGAAAATCCGCCCCGTGCCGCGCAAAAGCAATCCGGATGTTTCCGCGATCAGCCAGGCCGTCAATGAAGTAATGCAGGTCGTCGAATCATTGCGGGAGACATTGGAACAGATGGAGGATGTTTTGGAACTCGTCGAACACGCCGAACGTCAGAAAATCACAGACGAGCGCGAAATCGAATCGCTTCTCCGCGCGCTGCGCCAGCTACAATCGCGCGGTGGCAGGCCCGATCGAACCGAACCGGCGGAACGCCGAAGTTTGCCCTATCGCCCAAATCGTCCTCAACGTTCCGAGAACCAGTCGCCACTCGAACAGGTGGAACGTCTGGAATCTCCAGAATCTGCTGAACAACACGAAGGCCAGGAACCACAGCCGAACGACTAATTGCCGCCCCGGCTATTTCAGCAAATCCCATACTTCGGCAGCCTTATCCGTCGGCGGCTTGCACGCGTTGCCTGTGCAAAGATAAACGACTGCACCGTCTTTTGCGGGCAGTGTTTTGGCAAATTCCTCGACCGCTCCCGCGTTGCCAAGAACAATTTTGTTCGGCTGATAAACCGCATGAACGGCGCGCAATAGTTTGTGGAATTTTTCGGAACCGTTATCTCCGGCGATGACAAAGCGCTTCGGTTCCTGCAGTGAAAAATTCAGTGCTTGCAGCATGAACGGCATGGCCTGGGGAAAAGTTTGCAGCCGATGCATGTATAATCGGAGAGTTTTTTCGGCGGCTTCAGTGAAATTCTTTATGCCGGTGATTGCGCCGAGTTTCAGAAGCGCGAGAGTGGCGACGGAATTGCCGGATGGCTCCGCGCCATCGTAATCATCCTTTACACGCAGGATCAAATCCTTCGCCTCGGCAACGCTTTGCCAGAAGCCGCCATTTTCGGCGTCGTAAAATCTCGCAAGTATCGCGGTCGCCAGATCAACCGCAAAATCCAGATGACCAGGCGTGAGCGTCGCCTCATACAGATCAATCACGCCAGACAACAGAAACGCATGGTCTTCGAGCAATTGCACGACGTCACATTCTCCGTCGCGCCAGCGGTGAAAAAGCGTCCTGGATTTTTCATCCCAAAGTTTTTCACGCAGGAACGCCAGATTTTTCTCCGCCGTCGAGCAATAGTTTTCGTCGCCTAAAATCACAGAGGCCCGCGCAAACGCGCCGAGCATGAGCCCGTTCCACGATACGAGGATTTTGTCGTCGAGATGCGGCCGGATTTTTTTTGCGCGCGCGGCGAGCATTTTGGATTTTGCAGAACCGAGCAATGACAGGTCTCCGCGGACGACGGATGGATCAGCGACGCTCAAAACATTCAACCCTGCCAGCGGCTGCGGGTGGCTGTGGTCAACAAAATTTCCTTCCCTCGTGATTCCAAAATATTTTGCGGCGACGTTAAATTCATCCACGGTCAGCAGCTTGGAAAGTTCGTCTTTCGTCCAGCAATAAAATTTTCCTTCCTGACCCTCGCTGTCGGCGTCCTCGGCTGAAAAAAATCCGCCGTCGGGATGCTTCATGTCGCGCAAAACGTAATCCAAAATGTCGCGGATGACTTCCGCGTGCCGTGCATCGCCGCTCACGAGAAACGCGTCGAGATACAACTGCGCGAGCTGCGCGTTGTCATAGAGCATCTTCTCAAAATGCGGCACGAGCCATTCGGCATCCACGGCGTAGCGCGAAAAACCGCCGCCGAGCTGGTCGTGAATTCCGCCGGCGGCCATTTTGTCGCACGTTCGCAATACCATTTTGACGGCTTCGTCGTCGCCGAATCTTTTTGCGGCGCGCAACACGAACGACGGAATTGACGGCTGCGGAAATTTCGGCGCGCCGCCGAATCCGCCATTGGTTGAATCGTAGCTGGACTTGAAAATTTCCGCCGCATTTATTAATACATCGGCGGTCAATGAAAAATCCGCCCCGGCTGAACTTGTCATCACGCTTTCAAGACGCGCATGGATTTCATCCGCACTCGCGGCAATGTCATTTTTTCGTTCGCGCCAAAGCCCGGCAATTTGTTCCAGCAATTGCAAAAAACTCGGACGGCCATGACGCGCATCCGGCGGAAAATAAGTGCCGCCGAAAAACGGTTTCAGCTCCGGCGTGAGAAAAACATTCATCGGCCATCCGCCGGAGCCGGTCGTGGATTGCACGAACGTCATGTAAATTTTGTCCACGTCCGGCCGTTCCTCGCGGTCCACCTTGATGCTGACGAAATGTTCGGCGAGAAATTTCCCAATTTCTTCGTCTTCAAAACTTTCGCGTTCCATGACGTGGCACCAGTGGCAGGTCGAATAGCCGATGCTCAGAAAAACCGGCTTGTTTTCGCGACGAGCCTGTTCAAACGCCTCGGCGTTCCATGCGAACCAATCCACGGGGTTGTGCGCGTGCTGTAAAAGGTATGGCGATTTTTCGCGGGCGAGCCGGTTCGTAAAATTCACGCTGCCAAGATACGCGCAAATAAAACCGACGCAAACGAAACGCGATGACTTTTGCGCCGCGCCGCGATAAGCTGAAATCATGTTTTCGGAAAAACCGTGGCGGCCCGAAACCGTGATTCAATTTGTCGCGGCGCAATTCGCCTGCCTCTGCTTCGGCATTTTAGCCGCCGGCCTTCTGCACAAATTCCGCATCCAGGGTTTTGCGCAGGATGAAGATTTCGGAAATATTTTGCTCGCCACGTTGAGTTTTCAGGGCGCGACATGGATTCTGATTCCATTTTTTTTGCGGCTGCACCAAGTCCTCTGGCGCGACGCGTTCGGCCTTAGCGGAACAAATCTAAAACGCGATCTGACCGCAGCCGTCGTCCTAGTGGTTGTGATCTTGCCGGTCGCGTGGCTGCTGCAAGGCGCGTCCGTCGCGGTGCTGGAAAAAATCGGCTGGCCGGTGGAAAACCAGGTTGCCGTGATGCTGTTCGCGGACGCGAAAAGCAACTGGCTGAAAATATATCTCGGCGCGTTCGCCGTCGTCATCGCGCCGGTGGCGGAGGAGTTTGTTTTCCGCGGCGTGCTGTTCCCGTTCGTTAAGAGGCTTGGCTTCCCGAAATCCGCCTGGCTTGGTGTGAGCGCGCTCTTCGCCCTGATCCATTTTGACGCAGGCACGTTCGTGCCGCTTTTCATATTTGCGCTGGCGCTGACGTGGCTTTACGAAACCACGGATAACCTGCTCGCGCCGATTTTCGCTCACAGCCTGTTCAATGCGGCGAACCTTGCGGTTTTGTTTTTCGCGCCAAAATGAAATGAACGAATTTGAACTCATCGCAAAATTGACGAAATCGCTGCCAGCAAATGAAAATGTCGTCACAGGCGCGGGTGACGATTGCGCAGTGCTGGACTTGGGCGCGAAGGATAAATTGATTTTGTTCAAGACCGACGCCGTTGTAGAAGGGATTCATTTCACACGCGAAACGCCGCCAGAGAAAATCGGGCGCAAGGCGCTGGCACGCTGCCTGAGCGACATCGCCGCGATGGCCGGAACACCGGTCGCCGCGCTTGTGACCATCGCGTTGCCGGAAAATTTTGACGCAGAATTTGTCGGCGGAATTTACGACGGACTCAACGCGCTGGCAGAAAAAAATTACGTGGCGGTTGTCGGCGGCGAGACGACGACGAATCCAAGGCACATTTTGATTTCCATCGCGCTTGTCGGAACTGTCCCGCGCGGAAAGCAGATTTTGCGTTCCGGCGCAAAGGCCGGTGACGCGATTTTTGTGACGGGCGAACTCGGCGGTTCGCTCGCCGAAAAGCATCTTGAGTTTGAACCGCGGCTGGCGGAAGCCCGCTGGCTGGCGGAACATTCTTCAATTCATTCGATGATTGATTTGAGCGACGGCCTCGCCGGAGATTTGCCGCACATTTTGAACGCGAGCGGCGTCGGCGCGGAACTGCTGAAATCGTCAATCCCCATTTCGCGGGAAGCAAAGCTGGCGGCGCGGAAGAATTCATCGGCCAAACCCGCGTTCGCCGCCGCGATGACGGACGGTGAGGATTTTGAACTGCTCTTCACGGTCGCCGCCAAAAGCGCGGTGAAACTGCTGGACGCGTGGAAAAAACAATTTCCAAAATTGAAATTGAGCTGCATCGGGAAAATTGTCGCGGGCGACGGCATTTTGATCCGCGACAAAGGCGGCTCACACAAACTAAACGCACATGGCTACGTTCATTTCACTTAGCCCGGCGGAGACGGAATTGCTCGGCGAGAAAATCGGCCGCGCGGCTGAGCATGGAGTTGTCATCGCGCTGTCCGGGGAGCTTGCCGCGGGCAAGACGCAGTTTGTGAAAGGACTCGCGCGCGGGATGGGAATTTCAGCGCGGGTTCATTCGCCGACTTTCACGCTGGTGAATGAATACGGCGGCGGGCGGCTGAAATTGTTTCATCTGGACTTATACCGGCTGGAGACGCCGGAACAGATTTTGTCGGCAGGTGTTGCTGAACTTTTGCAGCCGGATGGCGTGAGTGTGATCGAATGGGCGGAGAGACTGGAAGCTGGAAGAGAGAAGCTGGAAGATGGGGGAAAGTTTGTCCGAGTAAAAATTGAAATTGTGAGCGAGACGGAACGGAAAATTATTTATGACGATTCTGGCGCTTGAGTTTTCATCGGAACAGCGGAGCGTGGCGGTCGCCCGCGACGGAGCTGTTCTGGCCGAAGCCGTGGAAACCGGCGGACGCAGCACGGCGGCGTTTGGCATGATCCTAAAAATTCTGGAGGAGGCGAAAATTTGCCGGGAATATATTGACGTGCTGTGCATCGGATTAGGGCCGGGTTCCTACACAGGAATCCGCGCGGCGATTTCAATCGCACAGGGCTGGCAACTGGCGCGGCAGGTCAAATTGCTCGGCGGCAGCAGTGTCGAGGCAATCGCGGCACACGCGCATGCGGAGAAAATTTTTGGCCGGGTGAACGTGGTAATTGATGCGCAGCGCGGAGAATTTTATCTGGCGGCGTATGATGTTTCAGCCGATGGCTGGCGGGAAATCGAGCCGCTGAAAACTGTGCCTTTGGCGGAAGTTCAATTACGCGCGGACGCGAAGGAAGTTTTAGCCGGGCCGGAGGTGGCCAAATGGTTTCCAAATGGCCGCACAATTTTTCCGCGCGCAGCGGTGCTGGCAAAACTGGCCGCTTGTCGGAACGGTTATCAGGCGGGCGAAAAGTTGGAACCGGTTTATTTGCGGGAGACGAATTTTGTGAAGGCACCTCCGGCCACCTTGCCGACCGGACTGTTTTAACTCAGACAGTCCCATTTTGTTCGCATTGTCAATTTTTGGGACAAGCCGGGTGCCTGGAATGCGGCTTGTCATATGGCATGGAGCGTGCTAGAATGGGTGTCAGGTTCGTCAGAGGAATTTTGCCGTCAAAAAGAAGTTATGTTGGTTCGTTGCAAACAAGATGGAGGGAATAAGGTTCACGAAGGATGCGCCGCGTTCACGCTGGCTGAAGTTTTGATTGCCACTGTCATCGTGGCATTATTCACGGGCGGAATTATAAGCGGTTATGTGCAGGCCAACCGCATTGCGGAGTGGGCATCAATGTCGCAAGCCGCGCAGTCAATGGCGCAACAGGGCATGGAGCAGGCGCGTGCTGCGCAATGGAACTCGCAGATGTGGCCTGTTACCAACGGTCCGGGAACGGGTGATGAATTGACTGTATCCAATTCTGCGGGTGCCACGTGGAGCACCAATTATTCAGGATCTAGTTATGCGATGGATGTCCCGACCGCAGGCTCGCCATTTTACGCCACAAACTACATCACGCTTACAACCGTCCAAGTCAACCCGCCTTTGCGAATGATCCGTTCAGACTGCGTATGGTCGTTTGGATCATATAATTTGAAAAGCGGCACCAACATAGTTGCCAGATACTTCACCAATACCGTGGTCACTTACCGCGCCCCGGATCAATGAAACTCTCACCCGACTTTTATCGCTCGTCCAGTAATGGCTTCACGTTGCCGGAGATTCTCATTGCGATGACGATCTTCATCTTCCTCATTGGCGCGGTGGTTGTGACCCAGCTTTTTGCGGTGAGGATTTATTATCTTGCGGCCACCAAGTTGACAGCCACGGGCGACGGGCGCAGGGCGGTGAGTTCCATTCGGGAACAGGTGCGCGAGGCTAAAACCATTTACATCGGAAGCTTTACAAACACAGGCAGCAGTTCCCAAATTTTCGCATCGGTTGGAGACGGCACCAACGAGGTCGGCAGCGCCCTTCTGATTTTTCCGACCACAAACACGACTTACGGCACCATTTTTTACAAAGACCAGGTGGCTGGCAATCTTTGCAGCGTTGCGTTCAACAATGTCGTTACCAGTTCCGATGGGCTGGTCTTCACCGGCTCGATTCAAAATCTTTACACCAACGCCCCGTTCGTCACCAATTATACCGTTTTCCAGGCTGAAGATTATCGGGGCAACATCCTTCAGAACAACAACAACAGCCGCGTCATCCATGTGACGCTCCAATTTTACCAGTTGGAATATCCAGTCGCCGGCATTGGCACCAATCAATTGTATGATTACTACCAATTGCAAACGCGGGCGACCCGCCGGACGATTGATTGAATAAAGCGTTATGAAAATCACACTTGAATCGTCGGAGCGGGGCGAAAAAGGTTACGCATTGGTTATTGCCATGCTGTTTCTGCTCGTCATCGCCGGGACTTTCATCAGCGTTTGGCTTTGGACTGCGACCAACAGCGCGATCACACAGCGCAACAACACATTCAACCAGTCCGAAGGTGCCGCCGAGGCTGCCACGGAAAAGGTCTTCTCGCAAATGGACCGGGATTTTCTTTTTGGAAATCTCGGCACCAGCAATTCATACAATTCCATAATTCCAGACACGAGCACCTGGCCCGTTCAATACACATTCAGTGACGGGAAGGGAAATAATGGCCAGATTTTAGTAAACATCGGCACGACCAATTTCGAGGTGTTGAATTCGCAGTATGTCGGACTGTCCGGCATCGCTCAAGATTGCACGCTCACCGCCGTAGCCACGCCGTCCGGCCAGCGCTACAACGTGCCGGCCACCGTGACCCAGACTTTTCAGGCCGCCATCATCCCGGTTTTTCAATTCGCCATCTTTTACAACCTGAATCTGGAGATGGCTCCCGGCCAGCCTCTGACCGTCGCAGGCCCGGTCTTCTGCAATGCCAGCATCTGGGAAGGCAGTTCCGACCTCAATTTCTCCTCAACGGTGCAGGCGGTTGGAACAAACAACACCTCGGCAGTGAATCCTTTTAATCCTACTTATACCAACGGCACCGTCTCCGTTGCCGGTTCCACCGCGAGCTATAGCGGCACGCCTCTTGTCAATTTCTCGCAAGGCGCGCCAAGCGACCACAACAACTCGCTGACCATGCCAATTGGCAGCAGCACCAACAGCAATCCCACAAACGTCGAATCCATCCTCAACATCCCTCCGTCTGGCTTGGGCGCCCCCAATTCGTCCGCATATGCCGTCTCCAATCAAATCTATCTTTACAATGAATGCGATCTCATTGTCTCCAATGCCAGTTACGGAACCAACGGTTATGCCACCACAGCCGCGCTTGGCAAGACTGTGGATTATGTCACTAATTTCTCCGTATGGTTTCAGGATCCAAAAAATTCACCTTATTTAATCCAGCTCACGAACGATCTGGTGATGCTAAAGAAGACAACCGGCAATTATACCAATGCATCTGGCGTCCTCGCCCTGAATATAACCAACTACGCTGCCACAAACATCCTTTACATAGGCTATTCATTTTTGACCAATGTCACATTCTATGATTACCGCGAATCCGCCACCGTCCAGGCCGTCCAGCTTGACATCGCAAAATTCAGAAGATGGCTGACAAATGCCATCTCCCCCAATGTTGTCAGCACCAATGGAACCATGAACACCGACGCAGGCCCAACGCTGGAAAACACCTATCTGATACCCGATGTCGGCCACAAGTTTCGTTCCATTTATATCTATAACAAAGTGCCCTTGACCGCCACACAGCTTCCTGCCGTGCGGCTCATCAATGGGTCATTGCTGCCGACCAATAATCCCGGGCTGACCGTTGCCACTCCGATGCCAGCTTATATCGATGGCAATTACAACGTGCAAAACGCAGCAGGTGTGAGCGACGCCGGCACAAACGTCACCACCCACACCTATCCCGCAGCGGTGCTGGCCGACGCCATCACCATCCTTTCCGTTGACTGGGATGACAGCTATACAAACTCGGATCCCACAGGAGCCAACGGACCAGATGACACCACTGTCAACTGCGCAGCACTTGAAGGCATCGTCCCGACCAATCCCAATATCCCAGGAAATTACAGCGGCGGCGTCGAGAATTTTCTCCGCTTGTTGGAGGATTGGAACACCAGTCAAAGCCACAGCGGCAGATCCATCCTGACTTACAACGGCTCCATTGTCGTCATGTTCCCCAGCATCTATGCGACGAACTCCTGGAGCGGCAACCCCATAACCTTCTACGGCGTTCCCACCCGTCACTGGGCATTCGACCTGAATTTCGAGACAGCCCCAGGGCTGCCGCCGCTATCTCCATCATCCCGCGCGCTCATCCGCAACAACTGGTCGGCTTATTGATTTCCTCAAAACGCGGGAACTATCCAGACGCTTTTTCCGGTTGTGCCTTCGGCACGAATGCGCGCAGCCGCTCCCTCCATGAAGGATGTTCAGCCCATTAGAAACGTCGAGAAACCTGAAAAGTGATGGTTTTTGGCATTTTCGGGCTGTTTTTATCAAAAAACGGGGTTTCCCGACCATTCGGCGGTTTCCCCCAATGACTGGGGGAAATCTCCCGATG